>NZ_JBPYCR010000008.1:0-114833 GCF_051846915.1 Virgibacillus sp. W0181 | reverse complement strand
CAAAAAATGAAAAAAATTTTAAAGAAGGTGAAAAAACAGAAATAGTACTCACTTTTGAACACTAAAAAAACCACAGAAATGCTTGTCATAAAAGCATTCCTGTGGTTTTTACTGTCAAAGATGAGATTATACATGACTTGATAGACGTTTAACATTATTGTGTTTAGTTATTTTCTTATGTATAGCAGCGAATTATTATTATCTTCCTTGAGGCCCAAACTTCCGAACGTTCATATAAAAACCCCAGGCTTATGCTGGGGCTGATTCTTTCAATTATATGAACTTTATACTGCCGAATAGTAATAGCTACATTTTCGTCATCTTTTGGAAGTGGTTTTTATTTTGGTGGGCTTATGACACCACATGCCACTCGCTCACCTGCATCGCCAGCTGGTTGAGATACGTAATCATCTGCTTTAGAATGAATCACCAATGCGGTGCCTTCATCACTAAATAAAGAGTTTTCCGCTCCCTTTTCCAATGTAACGCGTTCATTGACAACATCCTCAGCGACTGCCCCGCCTTCTTTAACGGTTATATTTGGCATATCACCGGCATGTGGCCCATTTTCATGATCAAACCCATGCTTCTTGTCTGTTGGGTTAAAGTGTCCTCCAGCTGATTTAAAATCCGGCGCCTCGCAGACACCTTTTTCATGAATGTGAAATCCATGCATACCAGGGGTTAAATGATCTGCACGTAATGAAATCTTCACACCTTCACTCTCCTGCTCCAATACTGCCGTCCCGACTGTAGCACCTTCTGTATTCTTCAATTCAACCGTTACTTCTTGTTCACCTTCCCCTTCACTTTCTACATTATTATCTACCTCGACTGCTTCTTCGTCTTCCATTTCTTTTTCGGGGGAAGTGTTATCGTCATTGGCACATGCACTTAAAATGATTATAAAAAATAGAGATAAAAAGAGTATACTAATTTTTTTCAATATATTTCTCTCCTTTCATTGTGTATATTTCCTACCTTCACCATTTACACTTTTCGCCAATTCTAAACATTATTGTCGAATATTTGCAGGTCTTTTTCATTTATTGGTGTACTTGCACTAGCAGTACAAGCATGAGGAAACCGACTACCTTTTTAACACATAAAAAATTTAGGCTGAGATCTCTATTGACAATTTTATATTCAGTCACATATACTGTGTATACAAACATACACACCATATCACCGAAAGGAGATTACTTCTATGAAACAGTGGAAAGAAGCGATTTGGTTGGCGACATTGGAATTAAAAACTTCTCCCTTAAATTATTTGTTTGCTTTATGTATAACCGGGTTACTTGGCCTGTTTTTTATTACAAGTTTTTCATCTTATATTGAGAATAATTACGTAGGTTTTGATTTATTTTTTATGTTATTATTTAGCATCCTTTCTTCCTGGTTTCGGGGTAAAGATTATCAATATCAAAAAGTAAGTGGCTCTATTTGGGCATCCCCAACGTATATTATGCAAACAACGTTGCCGATCCCGCTAGATACGCTCGCGAAAAGCCGATTAATATTTCATTTTTTGCTATCATTCCCTTTACAAGTGCTGATATTGAGCTCGGCATACATGCTGACACCTGCGTTACAATCATTTTTATCAGCATTTGAGTACATTGCTTTTGCAATCATTTGGCTTTCTTTCGGTGTTTATGCCGGGTATATAATGCCGGCTGGAGATGCAGGAGATAAATTGAAGAATCGGGACATCGTTATTGGCTTTGTCGGTATCTTAGTCGGATTAACCGTTCTTTTTACCTTTTTCCATCTTTTACTCGGGTATGGGGTTGTCTATTGGACAATGAAAATGGCACAGAATTCGCCTTTCCTTTCTATTATTATTTCGACTTTAATAGCTGGCATTGGATTTAATTATTGGACAAAAACGCTAAAAAAACGGACGAAAAGAATGGATTATTTATAACAAGATACATTTTTTATTCTTTCGAAAAGGAAGTGGAAGCTAATGGATAATTGGAAGCAGGCTTTTTGGCTGGCGAAATATGAATTCAGACATTCACCGTTAACGCTATTCGTCTTAATCGGCATACTGTTAACCGCACTCCTTTTAGTGGTGCCGACCATACCGGATTATATCCGAAATGCGGAGATGGGTATAGATTTGTTTTTCATTTTGTTTTTTATGGTCGCTTCGCAGTGGGCAAGACCGAAAATATTTAGAGAACAGAAACTTGGCAATGGGCGGTATGCATCTTATTTTCTTATCGCGTTAAATCAGTTGCCAGTTCCAAAAGAAGTTGTTGTAAAGTATCGATATTTAACATACATCATTATTTCCGTTCCGATTCAAATCTTGTTTCTTACCATCTTATATATTTTGACACCTGCATTACAAACAGAGCTGAGCATTGGAACATATGCCGTTTTTTCTATCATATGGATATGTTTCGGTGTTTATTTAGGCTGTCAGCAATTGGTTGCTGAAGCAGGGGCAAACCTTTTTTTCAACATTATTATAACTTTATTTTTGCTTGGGCCTATTATAATTACTTTATTTATTATCCTGTTTTACAAATGGTATTCAAACGGGTTCGTCAATTGGACAATGTTTATTGCTGAAGATTACCCGCTTCTATCTATAATTGTCTCTTTGCTGCTCACCGCTTTTGGAGCTATGTTTTGGATGAAGCGAATGAAAAGGAAGATGGGAAAAACCGATTATTTATAAGGCCCCCCTTCATCTTAGTAAACCCTTGATTGATTAAAAATTCGATAGACGTCATTATTGATAAATCGTTTATGAAGGAGGCGAACGAAGCGTGCAATTGCCCATTCAGCTATCCAAAGATTCACGGGAGCCGATCTACCATCAAATTGAACAGCAAATAAAAACATTGATTGCCAGCGGTCAACTGCAGGCAGGAACGCCTTTACCATCCATTCGCGTTCTCTCCAAAGACTTAGAAATCAGTGTGATTACGACCCGACGAGTCTATCAAAATCTTGAAAACAATGGATTTATTAAAACGGTTCAAGGCAAGGGAACATTTGTCTCGAAAGTGGAAGATGCATTAAAAAAGGAAGTTAAAATAACATCTGTTCAACAAGCATTTGAACAAGCTATTGATATCGCGCTGCATTACAACTATACCGACAAACAAATGAAAGCAATTTTCCACGACGTGTTAAGTCACAAAAGGAGTAAGTAACTTAACAGACATCTGGCAAATCAAAACTGGAAATCACCAAAACGCGGATACGCTCGCTTTATTCTTATTTTGCCAGCTTAAAGAAAGGGGAAGACAACAATGCAAACCTTGGTAGAGTTACGAAATATACAGAAAAAAATGGATGATTTTGAACTTGGACCGATCGACTTCACCATCGAACCCGGCACGATTACTGCGCTCGTGGGAAACAACGGGTCAGGAAAAAGCACATTGCTAAAATTAATGATGCACCTCGTAAAGCCTGATAAAGGAACTATTGAATTGTTCCATAAGCGAGTTGGCGGAGAGGATGAAAGTTGGAAAAAGCATGTCGCTTACCAAGCCCAGACTCCTATTGGATATAACGCTTTTAACGGGGAGGCATTGCGAGATCTCGTTTCCCGATGGTACCCAAATTGGGACGATGCTTTATTCATGTCGATCACGAACCAACTGGATGTGTCTCTAAAAAAACGATTCGGTAAAATGTCTCAAGGTGCTCAGCAAAAACTTACACTCGCTTTAACGATCGCCAGTAATACGAACTTGTTAATTTTAGATGAGCCAACCTCTTTCCTTGATATCCCGTCGAAGAGATTGTTGTTTAATCTCCTTGTCAGCTGGATGGAACAAGATACTGAGCGATCGATTATCTTGGCAAGCCATCAGTCTGAAGACATAAAGAAGCTTGCTGACTATATTACGGTTGTTAATAAAGGAAAGATGCACGATACATTTGAAAAAGAAACATTAACCGAAAATTACCAGCGTTATTGGTTCAAGGAGGAACTGCCATTTGCCACCGTCCCCGGAGAGATCAATCGAGAGGATAACACGATCGTTACGAATAGGCCAAGCGAGGCAGAGGTGTTTTTTAATAAAAATAATTTTTCGTGGATGAACAGAGCAGCTGTTGATCTAGATGACGTGATTACGATGATTTTGACGCATGAGGCTAAACGTTGAAAGATGTTTAAGAATCTGTTTTTTTCTGCCACTTTTGTTTCATATACGAAAGACGGTGCTGTTTATTCAATATTCGATAGTAAAGAAGGAGCATAACCAATGGAAACAATGTTAACTGTAAAAGGTTTAGTGAAATATTTTCAAAGTAAAAAAGTGCTTGACGATATATCATTTAATGTAAAAAGAGGAGAAATCATGGCTATTTTAGGACCAAATGGTGCGGGTAAGTCGACAACAATCCGTAACATTATGGGCATCATGCACCCTGACGAAGGTACGGTTACTTTTCAACATAGCAATAAAATTCCAAGGGAAAAGATTGGCTATTTACCGGAGGAACGTGGTCTTTATAAAAACGTTAAAGTAATGGATATATTATTATACTTAGCAGATTTAAAAAATTATCCGGTCAAAAAAGCAAAAGAACGCGCACTAAGTTATTTGGAGAAGTTTGATCTAGCTGGCAAGGAAAATGTAGCTGTTGAAGAGCTTTCAAAAGGAATGGGACAAAAAGTACAGTTTATTGCTTCCATCATCCATGAGCCAGATTTACTCATTTTAGATGAACCTTTTTCAGGCCTTGATCCTGTTAGTCAAGAGATTTTTAAAAAAGAGATACGAAGTCTTGCCGACAATGGGACTGCCATACTATTATCCTCCCACCAAATGAATCTAGTTGAAGAAATGTGTGACCGATTATTTATGATCAATCGTGGCGAAAGGGTTATTTACGGGGCGATGGATGAAGTAAAAAAAGCTTATGCGAATTTCAAATGCACGATATACGGAGAAAATAGCCATACATTGCTTGAACAACTACCTGAAGTCGAAAAAGTGAAACAATCCGAAGATACATCTGTACTATACTTAACAAAAGGCGTTTCCATTGCTCGCTGGTTAAAGCATATACCCGAAGAGCTTAACATTCATGAGCTATCCATTGACCGGGTATCTCTTCATGAAATTTTTATAGATATTGCTACAGATCAAGTCAAAGTAGGTGAACAATGATGCGTAATACCCTTAAAGTTGCTAAATGGGAAGTCAAGCGTAACATGAAAAATAAATCATTTATTATCGGTCTCTTTATTACACCTATTATTTTCCTGCTTTTTTTCTTTGTCCCTAGTTTCTTTAGTGATGACGCTGAATCTGAACCGGTTGACGTTTTTGTCAATGATGAAATTCATGTCTTCGAAGACCTGTCCTCCATTGTGCTTGAAAACGACTTTATAAACTGGACGCTTCATGAAGCTGATATGGATGAAGATGCAATGATTGAACAATTGCGTACAACTGAAAACACTGCTTTTATTTCTTTAACTGACTCTGCTTTAAACAGTGGAAGTATCCCAGTATATACAAGTGAAGAAATCGGTGAAAACTTTATGAATCAAGTCACACTTCTCGAAGAACCACTTCGGCAATTGCAGTTAAAACAACAAGGTTTTACCGATACAGAGCTCGAAAAAATTATGAAAAAAGTTACATTTGAGTCAATCACCCTAGAAGATACGAGTGGTCCACAGAACCCTCCTTCTTCAGAGTTAGCGGGAGACGATGATCCAATGGAACGCCTTATTCCAGGTGCATTTGCCGGTATTATTCTATTTTCCATCGTCATTTCAGGAATGATGATTTTTCAAAGTGCGTCACAGGAAAAGAAAGATAAGCTTGCTGAAATCATTTTATCATCGCTAACACCTAATGAATTAATGCAAGGAAAAATCATCGGTTATTTTGTGTTGGGAATTGTACAGGTTTTCGTATGGCTAGGGATTGCTGTCCCTGTCGCTGCCTGGAAATTTGAGATTCCGATTCTTGATTATTTATTTGTACCTGAATTAATCATTTTATTAGTAATCTCTATGCTTGGCTATTTACTTTTTGCATCCCTTTTCGTAGGGATCGGAGCAACAATAGAAGATGTTTCCACATCAGGAAATTTCCAAGGTATAGTATTGATGCTACCGTTTTTACCATTCTTGTTTGTCGGCCCGATTTTAAGTGATCCGAATGGACTGATCGCCAAAATAACCTCTTATATTCCGATTACATCACCGGCTGTACTCATCGTGCGTCTCTCTATTCTAGATGAATGGCCATGGCTAGAAATAGCAATAGCAGGATCAGTTTTAATTATCAGTGTCTGGTTGTTTATGAAACTTGCAGGAAAGATATTTAAGACAGGTATTTTGTTGTATGGAAAGAACGCAACACCAAGAGAAATATGGAAATGGTTGTGGACGTAAGTATTTACGAGTTCCTAAACTAGGAGCTCTTTTTTTATTTAATTATCGATTCTCCAATGCATCTATAAAAAATAAAAATAAAACTTAGAGGTATTTATCTATTCATTTTCACTTAACTAAGCCTTAAGACGTATAAAAAATAACTCTTTAGCTCATTACCTTACTATGTGATTAAGGGTAAAGTTTAAATAGATACATAAAAATACTATTGACAAAATGGCGCAATACATCTATGGTTAATTACATTAGTAACTAACCAAACAACATTTTGTGCTTTAAAAAGGAGTGTTTGAATTCATGCTAGATTTTTTATTAAGAAGAAAGTTGATTGTAGGACTATTTGTTGCTTTTATATTTATTTTTGGGTTTTATGGCTTTACAAAGCTTGATAAGGAGCTTTTTCCGCCTATTTCCTTTGACCAAGCGATTGTGATGATTGAAACAGAGGAAATGCCTGCTGCGGATGTGGAACAATTAATTACTAAACCGATTGAGCAATCAATGGATGGAGTGAAAGGCGTCGAAAGCTATCATTCTTCTTCAACGATCGGCAACAGTACGTTTTACATCGACATGGAAAAAGGCAAGGGCGCTAACATAACGAAAGAGGTAGAAACGGCAATCCAAGACTTGCGAAATGATCTTCATGGAATAGAGGACATTTTTGTTTCCCAAGTGTCCACTGATCAGCCGTATGAATTTGTTATGGATATTTCTGGTGACAGCATGGAAGAAGTGACAGCGCTGGCGACACAGGTCATTCAACCCCGATTAGAAGCATTGCCTGAAGTAAGAGAAGCTTTTTTAGCCGGTTTAGAAGAAAAGGAAATTATCATTGAATTAAACGCTGATAAATTGGAAGACTTCGGTATTCAACAAGAAGAAGTTATGCACGCCATCGGCCAGGAGAATACGAATGAAACAATTGGTGAGTTAACGGATAAAAAGAATCAAACTACTATTCGTTGGGATACAACGTTTGCGGATGTAGAAGATATAAAAAACATTACCATTCTAAGCAGTGATGGAATAAATAAATTATCAGATCTAGCAACAGTAAAAGAAAAAATTAGCGAACAAAATCAAATTGCATGGAAAAATGGAGAATCCGATTTTATCCTTTTACAAATTGGGCGGGTGAATGATGTAACCCAAATCGAAATGGCCGATGCGGTCCGAGATGAAGTAAAAGAAATAAAAGAAGAAGGCTTGCCCGGTAACATAAAAATAGAAGAGATTGCGGCACAGGCCGATTATGTTGACAATGCGATTGACGGTGTAGCAGATAATATCATTATTGGAGCTATAATTGCTATCGTTGTATTAATGTTATTTTTACGAAATATAAGAGCCATATTTATCGTCAGCCTTTCGATTCCTGCTTCAATCTTGCTTACCGTACTCGTCATGAGCCTATTGGATTATAGTTTAAATTTGGCCAGTTTAATTGGGCTTGGACTAGGTATTGGAATGATGGTTGATGCTTCCATTGTTGTGCTTGAATCGATTTATAAGAAAAAGGAGCAAGGGCTAAATAACAAAGAGGCAGTCATTACCGGGACAAAGGAAGTAGCAACGGCCGTTATTGCTTCCATGCTAACAACGATTGTCGTCTTTTTACCTATTGGCATCCTTGATGACGACATCGGAAAAATGGTATTTATTTTAGCAATCGTCATTACCATTACGCTTCTCAGTTCAGTGCTTGTTTCATTCACTTGGATTCCAGTGTTGTCTGAAAACTTTTTGAAAGTAAAGAAACACAAAGGAAAAAAGAAAAAAGGAATCATCCATCGCTATGGCAGCACACTTACATGGTTAGCAAAGAAAAAGCGACGTCGATTTGGTATTATCGGCCTGTTTATCGTCCTGTTTATAAGTTCTTTCCTCCTCCTAGCTAAGGTGCCAATGACGATTATGCCTGATATTCTCAATCGTTACGCGGAAGTTATCGTGGAATTTGAGCCGGGGACAACTCCATCAGAACGTGCAGCAGTCGCTGAAAAAGTAAATGAACAATTGGAAACGATTCAAGATGTTGATCGTAACGTCATTATTGATAATGTGGAATTACTCGTATCGCTAATTAACATGACACCGGAAGAGGAAAAAACGAGAGAACAAAAGGACATTAACGATGAAGTTATGCGTAAGATCCGTGATTTACAAGACGATTATCCGATAGCCAATGTCATGTCTTCCGTCGATGGCTCAACGGACTTCCCGGTTCAAGTGACGATTAGCGGCGAAAGTTTTCAACAACTAGATAACATTGCAAATAATTTTTCAAAGCAAATAGAACAAGTGGATGGCATTGTCTCCACAAAAGTGGAAGGTAATAAAGTCATTGATGAATTTGTTTTTGAAATCAACGAACAGAAATTAAAAGAAGATGAATTATCACTGAGCTATATTCATCAGCAAATCAAACCTTTATTTACAAACATGCCAGTAGGTGAGCTTATAACGGATGGGAACACAACTCCTATTTTCATAAAAAATGATATTGCGATTAAGAAGAAAAAGGACTTACTGAAACAAAAAATATCAACACCGACCGGAAAAGAAACATTAGATACTTATGTTGATCTCGTTAAAAAAGCGGCACCAACACAGATTGACCGCCAAGACGGCGAACGTTATATGCAGATTACAGCCGATTTTGAAGGAAGAGACATGGGAGCAATCAACCGCGATATACAAAAAGTCATACAGGATTTTGATGTGGAAAGCGGATATCAACTTGCTGTAAGTGGTGATTTGGAACAGCAGCAAGAAGTAGCACAAGACATGATCGTCATCTTTCTAGTCTCCCTATTTCTCGTATTCGTCGTCATGGCGATCCAGTTTAATAGTTTAAAACACCCATTGATTATTTTATCCATTATCCCGTTAACGGTTACCGGCGTCATCATCGGCCTATTTATAACACAAAAAGAACTAAACGTTATGTCAGGAATTGGTATCGTGATGCTCGTAGGAATTGTCTTAAATAACGGTATTTTGCTTATTGATCGAATCAAGCAATTCAGAAATCAAGGAGTCGCACTGAATGACTCTGTTATAGAAGCTGGAAAAGACCGTATCCGTCCAATATTTATGACAACTTTAACAACTGTTGGCGGAATGATCCCATTAACTTTTGCAACAGGCGCTTCAAGCGGATATCAGTCTCCACTTGCAGTTGTCATTATATCTGGTTTGTTATTTGCAACGTTGATAACATTATTCTTAATTCCTGCAGTTTATTTGTTATTTGAAGATATTGGCAGAGGGTTTAAGCGGATGTTTCGGAGGAAGAAACGAGTGGCTGTTGGGAAGCAGGAGAAAATTTCTTAATGAGGAGTGCGTGGAGGAACTTGCGTGACCTTCGCATGTCATTTTGTCGGTCTTCAGGCACGCGGGGCGCTCTTGCGTAACCGTAAACATGTATTTCTCGACTTTTCGGGCACGCTGGATACTCTTGTGTTACCGTAAACATGCTTTTCTTGACTTTTCGGACACGCTGGACGATCTTGCGTTGCCGCACACATGCTTTTCTTGACTTTTCGGACACGTTGGACGATCTTGCGTTGCCGCACACATGCATTATTCACGATTTGGGGAACGCGGGATATGTTATAAATGCTACATGCGAACTGCTTTCTGTCAATTTGACTTTAGGCAGTTCACATGTATACCAACTTTTTATAACAATTAATTTATTAATTTCATCATCTGTTCATTCCGCTTGGTCTTTTCCGCTTCAGATGCCAGATCATACTTTTTAAGCAAGTGGAACAGTTCATTCAAGCTTTGTTGATCCTGCTCACCATTTAAAAATTTTTTGCATTCTTGATAGATATCATCCGGAAGGTGGTCTTGTTGATCTGCAAGCTTTTGCTTAACATCCTCAACAGAATGATCAATATTACAAGAACTCACTTTCATCCCCCCAATCATTTATTTTTAGTTTAACATACAAATATGAATGTGATTGTACCAAACTTGGATACTGACCGTTACAAAGCCCAGCACCTTTATTTCTAATGGTACCGGGCTTTTTAAATCCCCAACTTACAAATCATCAAATCCGTTCAAGTCACTCGTTTTCGTATATTGTCTTGATTTTTGTTCAAAGAAATCGGTTTTTGTTCCATCAAAATTATCAACGTAGGCGCGGATCCATTTCATTGGATTTTCCACATGCTCTGGGTAAATTTCATTTAAGCCCATCATACGAAGCATTTTATTCGCCCGGTATTTGACGTAGCCAGCCATTTCTTCTAGATCAATTCCTTCTACTTCTGCCAACACATAGGATGACCACTCAATTTCGAGATCAACCGATGTCTGAAAGCTGTCATATACCCAATCAATTAGTTCAGAAGAGTTGTATTCTGGATTTTCCGCCAATGTGGCACGAAATAACTCAGAAATAAAGCGTCCATGTTCAAGCTCATCCCGGTTAATATAGCTAACCATTGTTGAGGTACCGACCATTTTATTATGGCGAGCAAGATTATAGAAAAATGCAAATCCAGAATAGAAGAACATTCCTTCCAACAGGGCAGTATATACCATTGTTTTTAAAATGTTTTCAATCGTCGGTTCTTCAACAAATGCATTGTATTGCTCGGTGATATATTGATTTCGTTTCAATAAAATCGGATCGGTTCTACCAAGATTAAATGATTCATTTTGTTCACCTAACGAAACAACGGAGGACAACACATAGGAATAACTTTCATTGTGCACTGCTTCCTGCTGCGCGATGACTGCCATAATCGACTGAACGGAAGCATCTGTTGCATATAAGGATAGCAATAACGCCGTTCGGGTCTGCGGTGCATCAAGTGTTGATAGCAAGCCAATAATTTTCAGATATGCATCCTGCTCTTCTTGTGTCAGGTTCGGAAATTGCTTCACATCGCTTGCCATACTCACTTCATCAGCTTGCCAGTAATTTCCAATTAACCGTTTATACATTTTGTACCAATGCGGATATGCAATATCGTTCCAATTTAAAATACCGCTCGACTTCCCTCCGAATAAGGCCGTCGATTTATTTGGATTACGTGGTTCTAGTGTTTTCGCTCTCTCAAGCAAGACTTTTGACATCGTGCAAAACTCCTTCCAGCCAATGATCAATCTTTTGTTCCTGATAACCTCGTGGCGATTGTTCAACTTTAAGCGGTTCCCACTTGCTATGGTAAAAAGCCGCTAATTTTTCCGCTGCTTTACAAAACAAGGTATCACCACCAAATTGGGTATCACCTGTTCCAAAAACAGCAACATTTTCCGGTTTGTAGCCGACTTCCCGAACGAAGTCTTTTACTTCATCCGGGGTGGCTCCTTCCTCCCACGTAAACGTGCCAAGGAAAAGATAATCATATCGGGAAACTTCCACATGCGGATCCATTCCAATCTCGTGCTTGTCAACATGAAGTCCGTCATTCATTAATTTGTCCCCAATAAACTCCGCTACTTCTTCTGTGTTTCCACTATAAGACAAATACGCGATTAAAACATTCAACTTTCACACCACTCACATTCTTCGATATCACTTGATGTCGAACGTACATAATACGTTGTTTTCAGACCTTCACGCCATGCTTGCAAATGCAAATCAAGAAGGACAGATGCCCGGATCGTATTTGGAACATAAAAATTAAACGAAATACTTTGATCAACATGCTTTTGTCTAGCTGCATTCTGTCTTACCGACCATCTTTGGTCGACGATATACGCCGAACGACGATAGATGTTATACGTACGATGATCGAGATCTGGTGCTGTCGTCGGGATTTTGAAGTCTTTCTTTTCTTCATTGTAAAACGCTTGGAATATCGGATCGATACTCGCTGTCGAGCCGGCAATCATGGACGTTGATGAATTTGGAGCAACAGCCATTAAATAGCCGTTACGCATTCCATTTTCCGCGACCTCTTCTTTCAACGCCGTCCACGTTTCATCTGTATAGCCTTTATTTTCAAAGTAGGTGCCTGTTTGCCATTTACTTCCTTCGAATGCCGGGTAACTTCCCTTTTCCTTACTTAGTTCCATACTGTTTTTAATCGTTAAATATGCAATTTTTTCGTACAACTCATCCGCATAGTTTACTGCTTCATCCGATTCCCATTCAATGTTCTTACGTGCCAACAAATGATGCCAACCGAACGTACCCAAACCAACGGCTCTATATTTCTGATTCGTTAATTGTGTTTGCTTTATTGGCAGCGTGTTAATTTCAATCACATTATCCAACATGCGCACTTGAATTTTTATTAGCCGCTCCAAAACATTATCAGGCACTGCCTTCCCAAGATTTATCGAACTTAAGTTGCAGACAACAAAGTCACCGGTTTTATATTTTTTGACGATCGTATTATCGTTTTCGACATATTCTTCAATAAATTGTGTCGGTGATTGGTTCTGCGTAATTTCCGTACATAAATTGGAGCAATAAATCATACCTGTATGTTCGTTATTATTTGTTCGGTTTACTTCATCCCGGTAAAACATAAACGGTGTTCCTGATTCAAGCTGTGACTTCAAGATACGCTTCATAATAGCAATGGCAGAGACTTTCTTTTTGGAAAGCAACTCTGACTGAACACATTCTTCATACTTGTTGCGCCATGTTCCTGAACCTTTTTTCTCATCATAGAAGTCTTCCAGTGAATATCCCATTACTTCACGAACTTCATGCGGATCAAATAAATACCAATCACCACGCTTATCAACTTGTTCCATGAAGTAATCCGGCAAACTCACACCAAGGAACACATCGTGTGCGCGCATCCGCTCATCCCCGTTGTTCAGCTTAAGATCAAGGAAGGATTCAATATCCATATGCCAAATGTCAAGGTAGACAGCGATTGCCCCTTTTCGTGTGCCGAGTTGGTCCACATTAACCGCTGTATTGTTTAACTGCCTGATCCAAGGTACAACGCCGCTTGACATGCCTTTGTAGCCTTTAATCGCACTTCCTCTTGCTCTAATCTTCCCCATATATACGCCAATGCCGCCACCATTTTTTGATAGTTTTGCGATGTCAGTATTGCTGTCGTAAATAGACTGTAAGCTATCATCAACAGTATCAATAAAACAACTGGACAATTGTCCATGGGTTTTACCGGCATTTGTCATCGTTGGAGTAGCAACGGTCATATATAAATTGCTTAGTGCCCAATATGCTTCCGTCACGAGCTCGGTCCGTTTTTCTTTTGACTCATCTTGCATTAAGTACATTGCAATCATCATCCAACGTTCCTGCGGCAATTCAAACGTATTTTTATCATGATCAGTTGCTAGATAGCGTGTTGCAAACGTATATAACCCGAGGTAATCAAATAAATAGTCACGTTCCGCCTTAATTTCATGAGCAAATAAATCGATTTCTTCTTTTGTATATTTCTTTAAAATACGATTGGAATAAACGCCTTTATTAGTCAATGTCTCGATTAGTTTGTAAAAATCGCCATATTTCTCTGAAGGTTCATAGCCTCTGTTTTTCGCCGCGTCTTCATAGAGCCCGTGCAAATAGATGCGACTAGCAACATATGTCCAGGCAGGATTGGATTCATCGATATTTTCCAGTGCATTTTTCACAAGAGTTTCTACTACTTTTTCGTTAGATGCATTTTCCGGTATGGTACGATGAGCCTTGTCAATATATTGATCTGTATCAAGTCCCAATCCTTTTACCGCTTTTTCAATTAGTGCATCAATTTCGGTCGCCTGATTTTCTTCTACTTTTATAACCATGATAAAACCTCCTGGATTAAACTATTTTGATGTATCTCCATTTTTATTAAAATGCTTTAAAAAACGATAGAATAGGTGTCTATCAACCTTCCATCGATTTCCTTTCTCTTTTTCCCTCTATAAATATATGTATAACCAATGGCGAAGTTTGACGACGTTTGCTATAATATAAGCTGTTATTTATTGATTATTTCGATGTCCGCCTGGTAGGAAAATCGGAGTAAAATTCCGAAATGCATATTTTGACTTATTATGTAGAAAACACCCTCCATTACCACATGTAGTGTTTTCGCCCTATCAATCTATCAAGATATTGTATATACAGCCTAGCATAGTTAGTAAACATTGGCAACAAAATTCATATTGAAAATGAATGAAAAAAACACCTGACTCTTCCAAAAGCTTTTACCCCAACGTTAAAGCTTATCAGAAAATCAGATGCTCCTATTTGTATCGAATCTTGTCATCGATTAATATTGAAATTCTTCTAACCGCAAAAAGAAATCCTTTAAAAATTCATAAAATAACTTTTCGGTCGGCAACAACTGCCGCTCGGAAGGGATAATGACTCCGACCGTTCTGCTAATGCTTGGTTCAACGACAGCTTTTTTCACTGTTGCCCGCGGCAGACAATCGACCAATGTAATTTCCGGCACAAGTGAAATACCTAACCCCGCCGAAACCAATCCTTTAATAGCATCAATATCTTCTCCTTCAAAAGAAACAGTCGGCTGAAACCCGAGCTGCTGGCAACCATTTATAATAATGTCTCGTAATACAAAACCTTCTGGAAAGAGCACAAAAGAATCATGCCGCAAGTCATTTAAATAAAGTGCTGGAGCCGTAGCCTTTGGATGGTTCATCGGTAGCAAAGCAACAATATCTTCCGTAAACAAAATGGTTCCTTGCAATTTCTTCTCGTTTGCAGGTACGGGCCCAAGCAGTGCCATATTAACGCTTCCCTTTACCACGGCTTCCTTTAATTCGCTGTAAGACCCCTGATGCAGTTCGAACTTCACGTCTGGGTATTGTTCACGAAATGCTGAAATTGCTGTCGGCAATATGTATGTAGCCATACTCGTCGGAAAACCAATATGAATTGTCCCTCTTTCAGGATCGGTATATTCTTCCACTACTTGTGTCGCATCATCAATAACATGAATTGCTTGCTCCATATGATCGAGAAAAATCCGTCCAATCGGCGTCAGTTTGACCGTCCTTCCTTCCCGAATGAACAAATCGACGCCAAGCTCTGCTTCCAAATTAAATATTTGCCTGCTGACCGCTGACTGTGCAACATGTAAGGCATGTGCAGCATCTGTCACGTGTTCTCTTTTCGCCACTTCAATAAAATATTTGATCTGCCTTAACTCCACTTTCATCACCTCATTCCTCTCATTATCTCATATCGGCATCAATAATATCTATTATTTGTATTGCATAGATTGTTTTTCTTATGTAAAATTTACATTACACTGGTCGTTCACTTGAATGAATAAACATTCTATTTAACAGCCATTCTATGTGAATAAGCGAACGTACATAATTTGAAAGGAGGCTGCAGCCATTGCCGACAAAGACGAAGAAAAATCATACTGAACAAGAAAAGGTAGAAAAATATTTAGATTATATCCTCACCATCGTAAAGCGGCGTAACCCTCATGAAAAGGAATTTCTTCAGGCAGTTAAGATGTTTTTACACTCTCTCACTTCTGTATTTATAAAGAACCCAAAATATATGGAACACAACATATTGGAACGAATGGTCGAACCAGAGAGAGTGATCACGTTTCAAGTGCCTTGGGTTGATGACCACGGTAAGATGCAAGTTAACCGAGGATACCGTGTCCAATTCAACAGCGCCATCGGACCTTACAAAGGCGGATTGCGTTTCCACCCGTCCGTCAGTACGAGCATTGTTAAATTTCTCGGATTTGAACAGATTTTCAAAAACTCCCTAACCGGGCAGCCGATCGGCGGAGGTAAAGGCGGCGCTGACTTTAACCCTAAAGGAAAATCAAACAATGAAATCATGCGGTTTTGTCAAAGTTTTATGACCGAACTAGCAAAATATATTGGCCCAGATATTGATATTCCTGCCGGTGATATTGGTGTGGGAAAACGAGAATTAGGCTATTTGTTTGGACAATACAAACGAATCAGCGGTCAATACCATGCTGGTGTGTTAACCGGAAAAGGACTGTCCTACGGTGGAAGCTTGGGAAGAACGGAAGCAACCGGGTACGGAACAATCTATTTTGTGGACGAAATGCTCAAAGATGCCGACCTTTCATTGGAGGACAGCACTGTTGTTGTATCCGGATCGGGGAACGTATCCATTTATGCAATGGAAAAAGCAATCAGCTTAGGGGCGAACGTCGTTGCGTGCAGTGATTCCGATGGGTATATTTATGATGAAAATGGCATAAATGTTGAAACCGTAAAAAAAGTAAAGGAACAAAACAGTGATCGAATCCATGCTTACTTAAAAGAACATCAGGACGCAAAGTACTTTTCAGACTGCTCCGGCATTTGGTCAATTCCATGTGATGTGGCACTTCCATGTGCAACTCAAAACGAAATTGATCGTGTGGAGGCGAACCAACTTCTTGTCAATGGTGTAAAGGCTGTTGCAGAAGGAGCAAATATGCCATGTACGTCCGAGGCGATTCGTGTTTTTCAAACCCATGATATTTTATTTGCCCCGGCAAAAGCGGTAAATGCCGGCGGAGTAGCCGCATCAGCGCTGGAAATGGCACAAAACAGTTCACGCATATCTTGGTCCTTTGAAGAAGTTGATACAATGCTTCAAGAAATAATGAAGAACATTTACACAAACTGTGTTCAAGCAGCTGAAAACTACAACCATTCCGGAAATTTAGTCATTGGCGCAGACATCGCCGGCTTTACAAAAGTAGCAGACACAATGATCGAGCACGGGGCTTAATTAAGAAAAGCGCAAGCGCCCTGGTCAGCCCCGACAAGCTTAAGCAAGAAATCGTAGTGGCGATTTTTGCCACGAAGAGTTATTGCTTAAGACCTCGAGGGGATGGGCGCTTAAGCTAGACAGCTATGCGCCACATTTTATCCTTTTCTATCTTGAAAATAAAAACCCCGTACTCCAGTCACAATCACCTTCATTACAATGACCTTAAATCTTTCTTTTACAAAACTTGCAAGTGACGATTTGCAAGTTTTTTTGGATTACTTGTTGTCACTCCACAAACTGAATTTTTAAAAACCTTTATGCATTAAACCACTTTCAAATTCTGTTAAAAACTCTATCTTTTGTAAGCCTTTCGCTAATCTTGAAAAATCCATATTCCAGCAATGAAATGATATACTAAATAAAAAGGAGCGTGTAAATATCGTGCAGACATTGTTGAATTTACTTACTTCATCTTCTCACACCGTCGTTTATACAGGGGCAGGGATGTCCACGGAAAGCGGGTTACCTGATTTTCGTTCCAAAGACCGTGGACTATGGAAAAAATTCAATCCGAACGAACTCGCTAACGTTCAGGCATTGCTCCACAATAAACAAGAATTTGCGGATTTCTACCGTTACCGTCTATCCGAAATTAATAAATATAAGCCACATGAAGGCCATATGATATTAGGTAGCTGGGAAAAAAATGGCCTTGTTAAAGGAATTATTACACAAAACGTCGATGGCTTTCACCATGATGCAGGAAATGAAAATGTCATGGAACTTCATGGATCGTTTCGTTCGCTTCATTGCCACGATTGTGGGAATCAAACTGGTCGTGAATCTTTTTTAGATGGCAATTATACATGTGCATGTGGCGGAACTATTCGACCAGGCATTGTCCTATTCGGAGAATCCTTACCACAGGATGTATTTAGTAAAGCAGAGGAACAAACGTTAAAGGCTGATTTGTTTATCGTACTTGGATCTTCACTTTCCGTCTCTCCAGCAAACATGTTCCCACTGCTAGCAAAAGAAAACGGAGCAAAACTCGTCATTGTTAACCGTGAGCCAACAGAACTCGATGCGTATGCAGACCACTTAATTGGTGATCAAAATATAAGAGAACTTTTACAAACCATTAATGGACATCTTTAATTTGACCCGAATTGAAAAATACAAAAATTTCAAAACGTTTATTGGAGATACAGTTCAATTCCTGATATGATTTACTTAAGAATAATAGCGTTTTAAGAAACGTGCAAGCGCTCTCGCAGGCTAAAAGCGCAACATCCTGGGACTGCGCGCGAATGCTCATCCCACCGAAGACATTTGCACTAGCACCTGTTGAACGTAGAAGTTAGCCAGCTATGCACACAATTTTATACTTTATAACCTATTCAAAAAAACAGTTGTTCATTCTAAAATAAATGCAATTGATGATTTTTTCTATAAACACCTTGAAAAAGAACGGATTGGAGGAAGATTAACTTTGGGGAAGACAAAACATACCGGCCCAATTAAATTAGCTAAAAGGCCGGATCCTAGTCTTTGGGCAAGTAAAATCCCATTTGGACTTGGGAAAATTAAGCCGCATCATATTCGCGATACGATGAAAGTCGCTTGGGAAAATCGCGATAATTTACCATACGCCACCCGCATCATTACAAAAGGCGTATGCGACGGATGTGCACTCGGTGTGCAAGGGTTAAAAGACCAGACATTAACTGGCCCTCATATATGTACAACCAGATTGAATGTGCTGCGTTTAAACACGATGCCGGCAATGAGTGAAGATTTCATCCACGCCGATATTGATGAATTACGAAAAATGAGCAGTGCAGAACTGCGCACACTGGGACGTATTCCGTATCCTCTCATCCGCAAGCCCGGTGAAAATAGATTCAGCCGGATTTCCTGGGACGATGCTCTGGATAAAATAGCCGCTAAAATGAAGGCGCTTGATCCGAAGCAATACGCTTTTTACTTGACCGCCCGGGGAATAACGAATGAGTCTTATTATGTTGCCGGCAAAGTTGCGCGTTTTCTAGGTACGAACAATATTGACAATGCATCACGCATTTGCCATTCCCCGTCCAAAACAGCGCTTTCCCGTTCCGTTGGAATTGGAGCATCCAGTTGTAATTACAAAGACTGGATTGGTACAGATGTGCTTGTATTTTGGGGATCAGTTGCCGCGAACAACCAGCCGGTTTCTACAAAATATATGTATGCCGCTAAACGAAAAGGAACAAAAATTATTATTATTAACCCATATCATGAGCCTGCGATGGATAACTATTGGATCCCTTCCGTTGCCGAATCGGCTTTGTTTGGAACGAAAATTGCCGATGATGTATACCAAGTAAATATTGGCGGGGACATCGCCTTCATGCATGGAATTATGAAGCATTGGTTTGTTATGGAAGAAGCACAATATGGATCAGCCATTGATCATGCATTTGTTCAAGAACATGTGAATGGATATGAAGATTTAAAAGCCCAAGTTGCTAAATACAATTGGGAACAGCTCGAAAAGTCTTCTGGATTGAATAGAGAACGCATGATAGAATTAGCGGAACTGCTCGCCAAATCGAAGTCTGCCGTTTTTGTCTGGTCGATGGGACTTACGATGCACCGCTTTGCAACAGATAATATCTCACAAGTTGCTAATCTCGCTTTGCTTCGTGGGTTTTTAGGCAGGGAACACTGTGGCCTTATGCCGATTCGTGGCCATTCAGGTGTCCAAGGGTCCGGCGAAATGGGAGCTGATCCATTTTCACTTCCAGGTGGTGCAATGAACGAAAAGAACCGTAAGCGTGTTGAAGAAACGTGGGGATTTGATATACCCGAATGGCAAGGCGACATTGTCGGTGTCACGCTGGAAAACAGTTTACTGCCGGATAACCATGAACGAAAATTGGAGCTTTATTATATGTCAGGAGGCAATTTCCTAGAAACGATGCCCGATCCTGACTTTGTTAAAAAATGCCTTGAAAACGTCGATATCCGGGTCCATCAGGATATTATATTCAATACATCCACTTTTGCAGATGCAAAAGAAGCAGTCATTGTTTTACCGGCAATGACGAGATATGAACAACCTGGAGGAGGTACATCGACTTCGACGGAACGGATGGTTTATTTTTCACCGGAAATAAAAGGGCCGCGGATTGAGGAAGCCCGTTCCGAATGGGAAATTTATCTTGATCTAGCTAAACGGATTAAGCCGGAGGAGAGCCATCTCATCGACTTCAAAGATGCTTATGCTATACGGGACGAAATCGCTGCCGCTGCCCCCAATTATGATGGCATCCAGCATTTAAAACAGAGCGGGGACGTCTTTCAATGGGGCGGTGCCTGGCTCTGTGAAGGGGGAAAATGTCCGACCCCGGACGGTAAAGGAAACTTAATTCCCGCCGAACTACCTGAGCTTCGCAAGCCAGAAGGACACTTTTATGTAACGACGAGACGAGGTAAACAATTCAACTCGATGATCTATGATAAAAAAGATCCATTCAATAACGCCGATCGTTATGACGTATTAATGAACAAGGACGATGGTGCAGCGCATAATATACAAGAAGGAGATGCCATTGTCGTCTACAATCAATACGGAACATTTAACGGCCGAGCGAAATTTGTACCGGTGAAATCAGGCAATATTGAACTCCATTTCCCGGAAGGCAATGCCATTATCCCTATGGGTGTTTATGAACAATTTGCCGGTATCCCGGAATATCAAGCAGCAGTTATCGTCGAGAAAGCCGAAACCTATTATGCGCAAAAAGATAAAAAGTATGTCGAAAAACGTATTGAAGAGCTGGAAATGGAAACGAGCTAAAAGGATGGTTAATCATGACAGAGCACGTGCATGTTGACTGGAAAACCATTCAAATAAATGATGGAAAACTCACTTCTTTCAACGATCAAGTTGCAACCGAGTATCCACTCACTATATTTCTAAATGGGAATGAGTTTGCCACGATCGTTTGTACACCGATTCATTTACGAGATCTTATTGTCGGATTTCTTGCGTCTGAGGGGATGATCCGCCAAGCTGACGAAATAAAGGATCTTACCATCGATCATGATCGCGGTTTTGCGTATGTAATGCTTAATAAATCACTTGACGATTACGAGCATGATCACTCGAAACGATTTATTGGTTCCTGCTGCGGAAAAAGCCGGCAGTTTTATTTCAAAAGTGATGTAAAGACAGCGAAAACCATCACAACGAAAACGAGCATAACTGCCGGCCAATGCCTAGCTTTAATACAGTCAATGCAGGATAATTCCGGGCATTTCCAAGAAACGGGCGGGGTGCACAATGCCGCCTTATGTACCCGTGATCGTTTAATCACGATTCGCACCGATATCGGCAGGCATAATGCGCTAGATAAAGTGTATGGACACATTTTGGAAAATCGGGTTCCACTGCGCGATAAAGTTATCGTTTTCAGCGGGCGGATTTCATCAGAAGCATTATTAAAAGTAGCGAAAATCGGCGTTGGAATTGTCATTTCAAAATCAGCACCAACAGACCTTGCTTTAAAATTAGCGGATGATCTTGGCATTACCGCTGTTGGTTTTGTACGAAATGATAAAATGAACATTTATACACACCCGCACCGTATAGAGGAGACAAATTAATACAACGTTTTACGTATACCCCTTCTTTCCCGCTTTTAGGACTGACGAAGGGGTATTTTCATCTTTATAAAAGCTCGTCATAAAGATATATCCGAATATAATTTGAAATATATACATTGCTGACGACACGCCGATCATTGCCTGATTAAAATACGGACTGGGAATCGTTAAAAACGATAACGGTCCGAAATAGACAATAAATGGGTAATATGCCAAAAGGAACGCTGGCAGCGCCAACACTAATAACTTGCCAATGTTCATCCGCCACTTCCCCGTTTTTCTTCGTTCATAAAATAGATGAATGATACCGAGCATACACCCAACAAGTGGGTAAATTATTATTATGAAAGTCATTTTTAGCGAATAACGAAATGTTTCACTTGCATATTGATCCAATCTGTAGTCTGCAAGAATGATAATAATTAGGATTGTGAATAAGAGAATGGCGTACAATCCATAACCTTTTATGTTTTTAAATGTGATATTACCACCCCATCCGTTATTTTTAAATTGACAAGAAAAGCGGAAGCGTCCTGGTAATCCCCGACAAGCTTAAGCAAGAACTCGTAGTGGCGGTTTTTGCCACGGAGAGTTATCGCTTAAGACCTCGAGGGGATGGGCGCTTAAGCTAGACAGATATGCGCAAAAATTTATGCTTTCTTACCTTTTAAAAAAAGTATAGGTATTCGAAAAACAAATTGAAAGAATGATAGGAATGAAGCGACTGCAACAGTGAATGGGCAATCCCCTTATCCAATCAATTCCTCCTTCCATTAATTTTAGCATAGGCGCTTATATATTTAAACCGAATCTTCCGAACATTTTACACGATCTTTTCCATCACTGTATGAAAATCATGACTATTTTCCACAAATTGTTCATGCCATAGCATAAATATGAGAACCGTCCATATCTTCCTTGAGTAATCGCCTTTACTTACTGCATGCAGTTCCAACAATTGCAGAACATAACCTTTGTCAATGATATCATCGGTATTGCTGTCGTCTATTAATTGTTTCGCCCATGGGTACAATTCTTCTTTTAACCAGTGTTTAATCGGTACTGGAAAGCCTAGTTTTTCTCGGTATAATACCGTATCCGGCACTATTCCTTGAAAAGCTTCTCTTAAAATTGCTTTTGTCGATTTGGCGGTTATTTTTTCAGATACGGGGATCTTGCTTGCCACATCAAACACGTCTTTATCCATGAAAGGCAGGCGTAGTTCAATTGCATTGGCTTTTGACATTTTCTCTGCCTTCAGTAAAATATCTCCCGGCAACCATGTATTAAGATCAATTGATTGCATCTGCGTAACCAAATCTTTATTTTGGACACGTTTGTAAATCTCTCTAGTCATTGTTTGATACGGATACTTTTCACAATATCCAAGCAACACTTTCTTTTTTTCTTCCTCTTCAAAAATTTTCGCATTGCCGATATATCGTTCTTTTAACGGTGTCGTTCCCCGTTCCAAAAAACTTTTCCCTTTCACTCCTTCCGGTAATACAATTGCCAATTGAGCTAGTGCTCTATGCATCGGATCGGGAACATAATTAAATAACTTCAAGGATCTAGGTTCTCTATAAATCTGATATCCACCAAATAATTCATCTGCCCCTTCGCCGGAGAAAACGGTATTCACATATTTTTTCGCCTCACGCGCTGCTATAAACAACGGAATTGCAGCAGGATCTGCTAAAGGATCTCCCAATGCCGACACCACTTGCGGCAATACGTGGACAAATTCATCCGGCGTGATAATACGAGATATATTTTCCAACCCAAGCTGCTCTGCTGTTTCTCTTGCTTTCTCTACTTCCGAATAACTTTCTTCGGCAAACCCGACGGAAAAGGTCTTTATGTGTGGACATATCTCTTTTGCCACTGTGGCAATAATAGCCGAATCAATTCCTCCGGATAAGAACGTCCCCACTGTTCCTCCAGCCGGCATTTGCCGACGAATCGATTCAACGATAACTTCTCTCGTACGCTGGGCCATCTGCTTTTTATGTGCCGTAACCGGACGGAACCGCGGTTCAAAATATTGGTGAGTGCATACAGGCTCCCACATACTCTTGACAAAGTAATGACCAGGCCTTAATTTGTATACACCTTCTGTTAATGTAAATGGTTCTGGTACATATTGATAAGAAAAATAATGCTGTAAGGCCTCTTTATCTATATCGTTATCATAACTGTTGAATAATACGCTCTTTTTATCGGTGGCAACAATCATTTCCGCTTCACTGTCCAAATAGTATAACGGCTTAATGCCGAATGGGTCTCTTGCCCCGTACAGCTTGTTTTCTATGCAGTCCCATATAACAATGGAAAAAAATCCATTCAATTCGGAAAATGTGGCTGTCCCTTTTGCAAGGAATAGAGCAGCAACAATTGCTAACGTATCATTTCTCTTTATTGTAGAGTCTTTATTTTCAATTTGCCTTTGTAAGGTATCCGCATTAAATATTTTTCCTGCAAACATCATACAATAACGTCCTTGCCCGAATATATATGGTTGAGCACTGTATTCATGAACGATACCTTTATACCCAAACGCTGCATTTTTATGATAAAAAAACATTTCTTCATCATGGAAATTACTTGTCGTTAGAGCCTTTGTCCTCTTTACTATTTCATCCTGATGCTCCGTACCGAAACATAAATTGTCATGTAGTAGAACAGTTAAAAAGTCACTCATCCTTTCACACCTTTCGCATTTTCATAAATTGTGAACCCACCCAACTTAAATGGGTTGAGCCCGCACATCATTCAATGACCTCAAAGCTTCCCAACATGGAATCAAACCGTACACCATGACCCTCTTGCGCTACAACAAAGATTTTTTGTGTAATGACAAAAACTTTGCCGTTTTGATTTGCCACGTAGTAACGATGGACTGGCGTATCCCAATGTCTAGCTGTGATGCCATTTTCGTCTGTATAAGGTTCGCCTAGCGATGTCAGCATTGTTCCTTCTATTGGTGTCGTTACTTCTTCTTCTTTATATAGCTCCATTTTTTCGTCTGCTATTTCTTTTTTTATCGCTGCTACTGTTTCTTCCACTGTACGTTCTTCCTGTCTAATTTCCATGGAGACTTCGGGAGCTTCATCACCAAGAGGGGCTTTAGGTACAATGGCGTCACTCTTTTCGCCTTTCTCGAATTTATACCTGGATGTATCAACGTAAATGATGTAACGCAAATCATCGTTAGTTTTCAACTCTGTATGAATAACTTCTTTCATCCCTTCAAGTTCTATTTCCATCTCTTTTTCCTTCACGAAATTTTCCTTTTCTATTTGAAAGTCTTCTTCATTATCTGTTTCCGGCTCCATATCTTTTTCATCTTCTATTTCCGGTTTCATGTCTTTATCTTCTACAAATATATCTCTAACTGTGTGCATAATCGACTGACCCGGTGAAGTTACTGATCCAAACCATACTACTGCTATAACAACCGCCATAAATGTTGCAGCGGCAATCCTCCATGTCTTTCGTTTTACTTGAATGTTTTGTTCCGAAAACAATTTATTTTCAATTCGGTTCCATGTAACATCTTTTCGTTCGGTAGCGGGGTCCGTTTCCTTTTTAAAAATTTTCTTCATTTCCCGATCCAACTTATTCTTTTGCATTGTTCCCACCTCCAATGACTGCCTTAAACTTGAGTCGGGCCTTATAAAGTCGTGATTTTACCGTATTAACATTCAACTCCAACAATGTCGCTATATCCTGTTCGGTAAATCCATTCATATATTTAAGTACTAAAACCGTTCGGTGTGTTTCGCTAAGTTTGCTTAATACACCTTGAACATCTTCATGAAGTTTCTCCTTATTGTTCGTTGCTTTTTCATTGAAGTAATCCAGTAATTCCTCACTTTCCATTGCCATCGCCTGCTTATTTTGTTTTTTCATATAACGCCGGCTTTCATTAAGTAAAATTTTATAAAACCAAGGCTTGAAAGGCTGATCTATTTTAAAGGTACCGATATTACGGTAAACTTTTATGAATGTCTCCTGGACGATATCGGCTGCGTGGTTCTGATTTCGTGTTATCGCATATGCCGTTCTAAGCGCATAGTCGGCATAGGCGTTGTAAAGCTTGCGGAATGCTTGTTGATCTCCCTTTTTTATTTTCTTTAGCCATTTTCTTTCCGAGTCGAACAACATGCCCAGCCTCCTTTGAACAACGATCTATATAATATACCTTATAAAACGTTAAAAAGTTTTCATAATCAATAAAAAAGTGAAAGCCATGTGATTTCACCAGCTTTCACTTCATTACAGTTATTATTTAGTTTTTATTGTTACAATTCGGGGGTTCCTTAATGTCTTCTGTTACACGATCTTCTTCTACATTTACTTCGTATGTTTTACCGCCATAGGCAAATTTAAAAATACCGTTGTTAAAATCGGTGCCAATTTCTTTATAAAATACGCCTTCATAATAAGCCGTTTTCGACTTTGTAAACTGGAGTAAGTACCCTTTATCATCCTTTTGCAGGAAACCGCGCACCCCTTTTTCATAGGTTGTTTCGCTTTCGCTCTTTAGTGTTCGGTCAACAGCGACAATATGAATATCAATAAACAGTAACTCCCGCAACAACACATTAACAAATGAACCTTTTGTAATCTCCTCCCAACGATTTTGTGGAGCTTCACCAATAATCACTTGTGTAACATTGTATTTATGAGCCACTGCTTTAATCGTTTTAACGGAAGAACGGGCTTCATTATCTTTAAGGATAAATTTGTCAACTCCAAGTTCTTCGGAAAGCTCTTTCCACTGCTCAATGTATGACAGCTTTTCCGCATCGAATTCATCGTACGGGCGCTTATCGACAGTCAAGACATATAATGGACAATTGAGCATATTCGCCAGTTTATGCCCGCGCCGGATGAGTCGTTCTCCGTTTGGCCCGTAATAAACACAAACAAGTATGCTTTCATCCATACGAACTTTTTTCTTTTCCACTGCCTGTCACCTCGTTATTATTTATGAACACCGTTCTAATTATTTAAAGTGCATGAACACCTTATTTACTATATACTTAATGATGTGTTACATTTTCTAAACATGATATCAATCGATGCTTCCCATCATTATACTTACTATTCGCGTATGAAACAACTGTCTCTTTTGCAGATTTATTTATAACGAATTGTACAGTAAATCTTTTCAGCTACTAAAAACCAAAAATCTGTTGAATACTATAGGAGGTTTCCCATTGCTGACGGTAATTCTGGCAATCCTTTTTCCATTTTTAGCAGCCTTGCTTATTTTACTATTACATAAAAAAACTTCAACTATTCATCTCGGATGGTTTGTAATGACTGTTCCGTTTGCCTTATTTGTCTTGCTTGCCTTCTACATTCCGGCCATCGCTAACGGGAAAACGTATAGCCACACAGTTCAGTGGATTCCCGCTTATCACATTAATTTCATTACAAACCTTGACGGGTTAAGCATGATTTTCGGACTTTTAATTACAGCTATCGGTACGCTTGTTATTTTATATTCCATTTACTATTTGTCCACGGATGAAGCGTTAAAGCCTTTTTATATTTATTTGCTTCTATTTATGGGCAGTATGCTCGGTGTCGTTTTTTCAGATCATATAATGATTCTGTACGTCTTCTGGGAATTGACGAGCATCTCTTCATTTTTACTCATCGCCTATTGGTATCATCGAAAAGGCTCTCGTTACGGGGCAAGGAAATCACTCTTAATTACTGTTTTTGGCGGATTCGCTATGCTTGCCGGATTTATTATGTTGTACCATATTACAGGTACTTTTAGTATTCGCGAAATGATATCCATGTACAGTCAATCGAAAACACATGACTTGTTTTTGCCCGCGTCTATACTAGTTTTGCTCGGAGCTTTTACGAAATCGGCGCAGTTTCCTTTTCATATATGGCTCCCAGATGCGATGGAGGCACCTACGCCTGTAAGTGCATATTTGCATTCTGCCACGATGGTGAAAGCAGGTATTTACCTTGTTGCCCGATTTACACCGATATTCGGGGGGGAGACCTTTTGGTTTTGGGCTGTTGTCACCGTTGGTTTCATCACGTTATTATGGGGTGCTTTTTGTGCGGTCAGGCAAACAGACTTGAAAGCTTTACTCGCTTATTCAACCGTTAGTCAGCTCGGGTTGGTTATGACTTTACTTGGAATAAGTTCACTTGCTTTCCTTACTGATACATCTGTTGAAACAACTTTATATACGCAGGCTGCGTTTGCCGCGCTATTCCATTTAGTGAATCATGCTACTTTTAAAGGCGCACTGTTCATGGTTATCGGGATACTCGATTTCCGCGTTGGCACTAGGGATATTCGTAGGTTGGGCGGATTAATGGCTGTGATGCCTGCCTCTTTTACAATCGCCTTAATCGGTAGTTTTTCTATGGCTGGTCTTCCACCATTTAACGGCTTTTTAAGCAAGGAGATGTTTTTTACCTCTCTTCTCCATGTACAGCAGCTATCCATCTTTTCACTGGATACATTTGGTTTTCTTTTTCCGGTGATTGGATGGGTCGCAAGTGTATTTACATTTGTTTATTGTCTTATAATTGTTTTTAAAACCTTTTTCGGAACATATCGGAAGGACGCCCGAATTGATGTGAAGGAAGCCTCGCCAGGGATGCTCATTGCACCAGCTGTTTTAAGTCTCTTCATTATTTTAATATTCTTTTTTCCAAATGTGCTTGGAAAGTATTTGCTACGTCCGGGGTTGTTCAGTATATTTCCGGCCGATATGGCGTACTCCATTGAGCCGATTAGTGCTTGGCATGGGGTTAATGGCCCCTTATTTATGACGATAGGTATATTGATCGTCGGGTCTGGTTTATATGTCTTTTATCGGTACTGGCGGATAATTTATACACTATTTCCACAGAAATGGTCACTTGATTCGTTGTATCATCATTCTTTAACGTGGATGGAGAATATCTCGAATTCATTGACTGCTGTTTATATGACCGGTTATTTGCGTCATTATTTGTTGTATATTTTCATCTTTTTCAGCCTTTCTATCAGTACAGCCCTAATCTTTTTGGGTGCATGGCCCGATCAATCTGCGCCGAATGCTCCAATTGGATCCTTACACTGGATGTTAAGTATGATGATGATAGTCGCGGCTGTGGCCATCCTATTTGCAAAAACACGGCTGACTGCTGTTTTATTAAATGGGTTTATCGGCTTTTCGATTGCGATGTTTTTTGTTTTGTTTCGGGCGCCGGATCTTGCGCTCACTCAGATTGTCGTTGAAACCGTAACAACAGCACTTTTCTTACTCTGTTTTTCCTTTTTGCCTGCTTGGAAAAAAGAAGCAATCAAACGGGGAAAAAGCGTCACACACTTACTTGTGGCCATTTCTGTCGGAGTAGTTTTTACCGTTACCGCACTTGCCGTTCATCACGGTCAGCTATTCACTTCTATCTCCGATTATTTTGAACATGCGGATAAACTGGCTGGCGGGAAAAATATTGTTAATACCATTTTAGGTGACTTTCGTGCATTCGATACAATGCTGGAAGTGATTGTAATTTTCGTAGCAGGCCTTGGTGTATATACGTTGATTAAACTTACATCCAAAGGAGGTCCAAGCAATGAAGACCAATGATGTTATTTTGCAGTCCGTTACAAAAGTCGTTGTCTTTATTATTTTAACGCTTGCCCTCTATTTGTTTTTCTCTGGCCACCACGCTCCGGGCGGCGGATTTATTGGTGGGCTTGTTCTCGCGTCTGCTTTTGTTCTGTTATATTTGGCTTTTGATATTGAAACGATTGAAAAAAGTATTCCACTCGATTTTAAGCTTGTTGCCGCCTTTGGAGCAATGATTGCTGTAGCAACCGGGTTCGGGGCGCTCTTATTTGGGGATACCTTTTTAAGTCAAACATTTGGTCATTTTGACTTCCCTTTTTTCGGTACGGTAGAATTAACGACCATTACCCTTTTTGAAGCAGGTGTTGCACTCACTGTTGTCGGGGTTGTTGTAACTATTATAATAAGTATCAGTAAGGACGTGTAAGAAATGGAAACATTAATGATCGTTGTTGCAGGGGTATTCGTAACGGCAGCCACCTATTTAATGCTATCCGGAAATGTTATTCGAATTATTCTTGGTACGGCCATGTTCACACATGCTGCTCACTTACTATTAATAACAATGGGAGGATTGGGCGCAAGTCAAGTGCCAATTATCGATAAAAGCGGCGTCGACTATGCTGACGCCCTTCCACAGGCACTCATTTTAACATCCATTGTCATTACTTTCGGCGTGACCGCTTTTTTCCTCGTTTTAGCTTATCGGACGTTTAAGGAAACGGGGACAGACCATATTGACAGGATGCGGGGAATTTACGATGAATAATTTAATTGCAATCCCTATGGTGCTTCCTCTTTTCATCGGCATTATTCTCGTCTTTTTACGCCCCTATGTACGTATACAGCGGGTTTTGAGCATTTTTGTCCTGATCGCCACTAGCATTGTAAGTATCATAATATTAATAACCATTCGGATGGAAGGGATCATCAGACTCGATTTTGGTGATTGGAGTGCCCCATTTGGAATTCTGTTCGTTGCTGACGCTTTCGCCATGCTTCTTGTATTAACTACATCCATCATTAGTGTGATTTGTTTATTGTATGCCGTTTACTCTATTGGAGAAGCACGGGAAAAAATGTACTTTTACCCTTTTGTTTTATTTCTAATTGCCGGGGTGAACGGAGCGTTTTTAACAGGAGATTTATTTAATTTGTTCGTCTGCTTTGAAGTGATGCTGCTGTCATCTTATGTGCTAATCACACTTGGGGCGACGAAACAGCAATTAAAAGTTTCGGTAAAATATATCGCGATTAATATTTTATCATCTTGGATATTTTTAGTTGCCATCGCTTACACGTACGGAACACTAGGTACACTGAATCTTGCCCATTTATCAGAAAGAATCGCCGAATCTGGACAAACTCCGTTACTAACGGTCATCAGTATCTTGTTTCTCATTGTGTTCAGCATTAAATCGGGATTATTGCTTTATCAATGGCTCCCAGGAGCTTACAGTGCGCCGCCCACAGCGATTGCTGCATTATTTGGTGCGCTTCTAACGAAAGTAGGGATCTACGCACTTATTCGTATGTTTACCTTATTGTTTTACCATGAGCCGCAAATTACACATACGTTGATCGGCATTATGGCCGCAATCACATTAATCGGTGGCAGTATTGGTGCCATCGCGTATACAGATATTCGCCACATCGTTGCCTATAACGTAGTCGTTGCTGTCGGGTTTATACTTGTCGGACTTGCGATCGGGACGCCAACAGCAATGGAGGGATCAATTTTTTACGTTGTGCATGATATTATTGTTAAAGGTTTGCTCTTTTTGTTGGCCGGTACGATGATCGCACTGACCGGCTCAGCAAAAATTGAAGATATGAGTGGGTTGATCCGAAACTATCCGATGCTCGGTTGGCTTTTTTTCCTCACCGTTCTTTCTTTAGCTGGCATTCCTCCATTAAGCGGGTTTTTGGGGAAGCTACTAATTGGACTCAGTGCGATCGAATCGGGGCAATATCTTTTGTTAGCTATTAGTTTTTTATCAGGGATGGCCGTATTGTACTCTCTGCTTCGTATATTTATGAGTTCTTTTTGGGGAGAGACTATTATAAGTACCGAAGAGGAAAAGCCTTTATCACGTGGGCTGCTTGTTCCTTGCAGTTTACTTGCAGCACTTACCATCATGCTTGGCCTTGGGTCAGAGGGGATCGCTGTGTATGTCATGGACGCAGCAAATACTTTAACAGATCCCCAAATTTATATTGACGCTGTTTTGTATAAGTAAAAGTAAGAAAAGCGCAAGCGCCCTGGTCAATCCCGACAAGCTTAAGCAAGAAATCGTAGTGGCGGTTTTTGCCACGAAGAGTTATTGCTTAAGACCTCGAGGGGCTGGGCGCTGGCAGGCTTAGAACGCCACGTCCTGTGGCGCCGCCTGGGACTGCGCATAAATGCTCGTCCCACCGAAAAAATTTGCACTAGAACATCCTGGGACTGTAGCTCCGCTTTCGTCCCACCGAAAACATTTGTACGTCGAAGCTAGACAGCTATGCACAAAATTTTATACTTTCTAACCTTTTAAAAATAACAGTTTTTGATTACTAGAATCGTTTTGAAAATAATTAACGCTTATGAAATAAAACGATGATTCGTATGCTACTGTAAAAGCAAGAAGAGGTGATGAAATGCCGGCACAATTTATACTAAACTTATTTATCGCTTTACTATGGGTCTTATTTCAGGACGAAGACGTATTTCGCTTCGAAACGTTTCTAATCGGCTTTATCGTTGGGATTGGGATAGTCTTTCTAATGCGCCGTTTTTTTGGTGGGCGCTTTTATTTGCACCGATTATATTCGATTGTAAAACTGTTCTTTATTTTCAATTGGGAGTTAATTTTATCGAGTGTTGTCGTGATTAGACAGATTTTAAGCCCAAGAATCGATCTCGAACCAGGAATTTTCAAATATAAAACCGTTTTAAGAGGAGAATGGGAAGTGCCAACACTCGCCCTTCTGCTTACACTAACTCCTGGTTCGGTTGTTATGGAAGTAACACCCGAAGGAAATGTTTTTTATATTCATGCAATGGATATTAAGCGATATCGAGGCGACTTGGAGCGCTCACTTGAAAAATTTGAAAAAGCCATAATGGAGGTGACGAGACAATGATTGAAACGATGCTACTACTTTCACTTATTTTATTCGGTATTGCCATCCTGATAACGTTCACTCGTATGATAATCGGTCCGACGCTTCCTGATCGGGTAATTGCCATGGATGTTATTGGCGTAAATTTAATTTCAGCCATCGCCATTGTTTCGATTTTATTTCAAACGAAAGCATTTTTAGAAGTGATTCTTATACTTGGTATTTTAGCGTTTATAAGTACGATTTCTTTTTCCAAATTTATCGAAAGAGGTGTTATTATTGAACGGCGACGTTAGCTTAGAATTCGTTGGGGTATTGCTTATCTTAATTGGTAGTATCATTAGTGTTATTAGTGCTATCGGGATTATTCGCTTTCCCGATATTTATACACGGGCGCATGCTGCGACAAAAACGACGACATTGGCTGTTTTGATTACGCTCGTTGGTGCCTTTCTCTACTTTTGGTTTGCCGAATCCTATATGAGCGTTCGATTATTGCTTGGGATTATTTTTGTTTTTATTACTGCACCCGTAAGCGGACATCTCATTTTGCGGGCTGCATATCGTTCAAAGGTAAAAATGTCTGAGTCGACGATTGAAGATGAACTGAAAGATGTATTGCATCCCGAAAAATAAAACTTATCGACAAGTCATGGAAACTAATTATGGTAGAATGACTTCCACATAGTGGCTGTACAAAACGTTTTTTACTGAAATATTTGGACATTTACTATAACGTGTGGGTTTTTTTACCAAAGCGCGTTCCCATAATAACACCTGCGATAATGAAAATCGATCCGATTAACTGGATAGGTTCGACAATTTGTTGCAAAACGATATAGCCAATAATCATTGCTGCAAATGGTTCCATATTCAGAAATATCGATGAGGTGGAAGCGCCCACTTGACGCACTGCACCGTTCCATAGCATCGTACAGAATCCATTCGTTAAAACGGCCGTTACGATTAATAAGGCCCAGTATTTCATATCGATTTGAAACGTTTGTGCGACGTATTCCGCCCGTAGGAAAGGCAACACCAAAACAAGCCCAAATACACTTGTATATACTGTAATAACCATTGGCTTCAGGTGTCTTGATAAATATTCCACAATCACTAGGTAAATCGAATATGTGAGTATCGTTACACCGATAAGTAATTCTCCTTTTCCTGCTTGAAGCATAAATCCATTCCCTTTAGATACAACAAGAGTAACCCCAAATATTCCCATAATAATTCCAACCCAGAAATATATTCTGCGTCTTTCTTTTAAATAAAAGTATGTAATAAATGATGTAATAAGCGGGCCAAGTGCATAAATTAATGCAGCGGTAATTGGATCGGTATGTTCTAGCCCCGTGTATAAGCTTAGATGACTAATCGTAATTCCAATAAACCCTGCGCCTGCAAGAACGAATAATAGTTTCAACGGTATTTTTTCACTTTTTATAAATCGCCAGCCAATTACCAAAAGAAATGCATTAATAAACACGAGACGAAAAAACGTCAGAGCAACCGGATGAAATGATTCTACCAGCACAGTCCCAAAAACAAACATACTTGCATAACAAGTAACACAAAACAGCAATATTCCATATACTTTCATTGAGTTATGCGAGTTATTCGCTGGTTCTATCACTTGCTCCGCCACTTTTGCCAATCCATGACCCCCCATAGGCTTCACAACGCTAACTACATATATATTCGTCATGAGCCAATAATCTAAATATTAAGAATGGAGCTTGCATTTTTTAGCCACTCTTTTTTTCAAAGAGTGGCTTTGATTGTCTAGCTTAAGCGCCCAGAAACTAGGCGACTTCCCGTAGCGCCTTACGATAAAGAAGACTTGCCGATGGCTTTAGACAGAGGCTTAGTCGACCTTATGCCCTTGGGTGAAAGTCATCATCGATTCGCACCGCTCATCGTGATTCCTTTATCTCAGTTGCTTCGATCCAGTCGCTACGTTTCTAAGCAGGGCGCTTGCGCTTTTCTTGTTTACCCAACATTCTTTTTCTTCATTTGTTGACTGCGCAGTTGTCCACAAGCTGCATCAATATCTGCACCTTGCTCCCAACGCACACCACAGTTAATTCCTTGCTCTTTTAATGTTTCATAAAAGCCTTGAATTGCCGATGTTTCACTGCGCTGATAATGGCTGTGTTCATCAACGGCATTATAAGGTATTAAATTGACATAAGCGAGATGACGATGATTGTATAATAGTTTCGATAGTTCCCTCGCCTCTTCCTTATGGTCATTCACATCATGCAGCATAATGTACTCGTACGTAATTCGCCGGTTTGTCTTTTCCAAATAATAATCGACTGCTTTCATCAACTTTTCAATCGGAAATGCGCGATTGATTTTCATGATTTTGGTTCGTAATTCATTATTTGGTGCGTGAATAGATATTGCTAAATTTACTTGGATGCCGGTATCGGCGAATTCATATATTTTATGTGCGAGCCCGCTCGTTGATACGGTGATATGTCTAGCTCCTATGTTCAAACCACCGTCGTCATTCATAATATAAAGAAAATCCATTAAATTAGTAAAGTTATCGAATGGTTCTCCAATTCCCATAACTACAATATGACTAACACGTTCACTTTCCCCTCGATTGTCAAGATGAGCTTGCACCTTCATGATTTGTTCAACAATTTCACTACTTGATAAATCCCGACTCTTCTTCATCAGACCGCTCGCGCAAAAAGAACAGCCGATATTGCAGCCAACCTGAGTAGTAACACAGACAGACAAGCCGTAGTGAAAACGCATGAGTACCGTTTCAATTAAGTTGCCGTCCTGTAATTTAAATAAAAATTTAATCGTTCCATCCTGCGATTCACGTTTAATTTCCTGTTCCAGCGTATGCATTACAAAATGTTCTTCCAATAACGCAATACAATCCTTGTTTACATTCTTCATTTCGGAAAAGCTGGATACTCTTTTCTTATAAAGCCAATTCCATACTTGTTGGGCCCGAAACTTCTTTTCACCATGTTCTACGAGCCAAGTCGTCAATTGCTTATATGTCAGTCCAAAAATGGAAGGTTTGTTCATTTGAATGTCCTCTTTTCTAATAGTTGCATTACTATCCTATTTTATAGAAGAGCACGTTTCGTAGCAAGTGGTTTGAATTGGAAACTTGAACTTGGAATATCTCATTAGCAGTTTTTTATAATCATCAGGAATATTTATTTTATCAAATGAAGTTCTCTGCTTCCGCCCGATAAAACTTCGTACCCTTCTTTTGTAATAACAATATTCTCCTCCAGCACAAACGCACCGAGTTCATTAATAATCCCTGGTTCGAGATTAATAATCATGCCTTCTTCGAGCACCGTATCATCGTAGATTGTAACAGATGGCGGTTCCGTACTCATTAGTCCCATACCGTGCCCCAATCTTCCGCACTCAAAATTAGCTGACATTCCGACCTTGTCCATTTCTTGTGCACATATGGTGGCAATATCAGATACACGAATGCCCGGACGTAGGTGTTCTATTGTCCGCATTGTCACTTTATGAACTTTTTGCTGTAAGGAAAAATACTTCTCGTTTGCTTTTCCTACAAAACCTGTACGACTAAAGTCAGACCAGTAACCATTATATTTTGCACCAAGATCCAGACAAATAAAATCGCCATTGGAAATAATTCTGTCTGTCGCTGTTTTACTCATGCGATCATAATTTCCTGAACCGGATGTCATAATGACAAATCCAGGGTGTTCCGCTCCCCCTTCCAACATATACATTTGGACCATACGGGAAATTTCCAGCTCCGACATACCCGGCTTTATGTCGGCAAATGTCTGGTCATGCGCATAGCTTGTCGCAACGCATGCACGCTTAATGCAGGCTATTTCTTTTTTCGATTTGATCATCCGTTGGCTCCATATAAGTTCAGATGCATCTGCGAATACCGCTTCACTCAGTTCCTTTTTCAGTGATTCATACGTATTTAGGGTAAATCCAATTCGTTGCTCGTAGCCTTTTTCAAAGCCAACTTTTCCTTTTGTCATATGCAAATCACCCATGATTTCAACTATTTCCGCTGCAGTTGGGCCATCTAAGCTTTCAAAATAGCGGACTTCACACCTTTTGGCAATTACTTTTGCATCTGGATATTGGAAGATATGTACATACAAAATGGGTAGCCCGGATTGGGGTATAAATAAAAATACCGGTCGCGTCATTGTTGTCCAAGGAGCATGTGTATGAAAGTTAGAATAATAGGTAATATTTGCTTCAGCCGAAAGAACAAGTCCGCAATATTCTGCGTTGTTTAGGTTTTGCTGGCAGTTGGAAATTCTTTCTCGAATGTCATCCTCTGTAAAACGGATTTCAGTCATTCCACACCATTCCTTTCGATGTGTAGTCTTATTTTTCAAACAAGATACCTAAACTTTAGGATGTAAATGTAATATATCACATTCTACAAAATAACCAATCTACTTTTGCGATTCTTTTCTGTTATACTGTGGGGGAATGAATATCGGAGTGACAGTTCATGCATTTTATTCGTAAAAATATTTACCTTCTATTTTTCATCGTTATATTTCTAAATTTCACGATTTGGGATTACTTTAAGACAAAACCGATACCATGGCTTGAAAATATCGGACAATCTACTTTTATCGTTATATTTTACATGTTTATCCGATGGGGCTTAAGCGAGTCAAAGCGTGAAAATATGAAACGGAAATAGTGTTATTCCAAGAGGTACTGCAGACGTTAAGCTTTTTCACGTACTTAGTTTGGTATTTGCAGTCTCGCAATCTATCTGGATTTTCTACAAGGGATAATCGATTAATCGGAGGTACGGGTCACACATGAAAACAACAATTTATAAAAGTGAAGATGGCAGAGAAAAAATTAGAGGTCACTATAACAATTATGTTGCTGAATTACCATTTGCAACCGAAAAGAAGTACGTCGATACGAGCTTTGGTAAAACGCATATGCTCGTTGCTGGTCCCGTAGAGGGGAAGCCTTTATTTATATTTCAAGGCGGAAATAGTATTAATCCGATGACACTTTCCTGGTTTTCTTCGTTAGTGGACACGTATCGAATTTATGCTCCGGATACAATTGGTCATCCAGGGTTTAGTGATGAAACGAGAATATCCGCAAGCGATGAAACTTTTGCCACCTGGACAGCGGAATTAATGGAGCAGGTCAATGTAAAAAAGTGTGCATTTATTGGCCCATCCTATGGGGCTGGAATTATTCTTAGATTAGCTGCATTCATGCCTGAGAAAGTTGATTGTTCCGTTCTCGTTTGCCCTGCTGGAATTCGTCTAGGATCGAAGCTCTCCATGATAAAGAGCATTTTACTTCCTCTAATTATGTTTCAAGTAACCTCATCTGAAAAGTACCTTCAGAAAATTACAGACAACATGTCAGTAAACTGCATGAAACATTTAGACAAACAGATTATAGGGGATATTTTCAAATATGTTAAACTTGAGCAAGATATGCCAAAACTTACGGAGAAAAAGGAACTGACCAATTATAATGCACCAACTCTAGTGATAGCAGGAGAAAAGGATGTTTTTTTCCCAGAAAGCAAACTAAAACCGACAGCAATGGAAATAATATCAAATCTCGTCGATTTCAAAACATATAATATGGGGCATTTCCCATCAATGGAGCATTTGCTACAAATCAACAAAGATATTCGACAGTTTTTAGCAACTCACTATTAAACACTTTAAGTAGAAAGTCAGCAATGAATACTAAAGAGTACAGATTTATGAAAACATAATAAGGAAATAAATGATTAGTTCCAACAACATCGGAAAAAGCTTAATGATAGCTATTCTTGGAAGGTTCGTTGCATCGGCTCCATCCAGACTTCGACCCTTCTATTTTTAGCTCGATTTTCTTCATTTGTATTAGGAACAATTGGCTGGTATTCCCCATACCCTTTCGCGCTGAACGTGCTTGGATCAAGCGTTCCAGCATCCAATATCAAGTCCATGAATCGTATGGCCCGCATTGCGCTTAGTTCCCAATTTGATTCAAACGTTGCATTATGCATAGGTCGATCGTCTGCATGACCGCTTACAACGATCTTAAGTGGCGGGTCAGTATGTAGCATCTTGGCCACTTGTTTGGCAATCGATTTTCCCTCGGCTTTCACCTGTGCACTTCCAGAGTCGAAAGTAACGTCCGTTTTAATCGAAATGAGCAATCCTTCACCGGTCAAAGTTGTATCAAGTACACCTGTTAAGCTGTTTTCAGCGATATACGCTTCAACCTGTCGTTGTATTTTTTCGAGCTGATTTGGTTCTTCTTTCACCTCTTTCTCTTTTTCCTTTTTATCTCCTTGTTCTTTTTCGTCTTTATTTGGAGCAATGGGACCTTCTTGCGGACTTGGACTTTGGCCATCCTGAATAATCCCCTGCCCGCCAGAAAATTCATTCTCAAAAACCCGGGACAGTTCCTTAAACTTTTGTGTATCTAATTCACTTAGTGCAAACAAAATAATAAACAGGGCCAATAATAACGTCAGCATATCCGCATATGGAAGCAGCCACGATTCATTTATCTCTGATTCTTCACGCTGTTTCTTCCGTCTCATTTGTTCCCTCCTCTTCCATCTTCATTATTTCCTTTGAAGATAAGTAAGAGCTTAATTTATCTTTAATAATAAGCGGAGATTCACCTGTTGTCAGAGAGAGTAGACCTTCTACCATAATTTCCTTCATTTGCACTTCATTTTTCGACTTCTCCTTCAGTTTGTTAGCAAAAGGGTGCCATAAAACATAACCGGTAAATATACCAAACAGCGTAGCAATAAAAGCTGCAGAAATAGCACTTCCTAATAGATCCATATTTTCCATATTTCCAAGCGCAGCAACAAGTCCAATCACAGCCCCCAACACTCCTAATGTCGGGGCATAAGTACCTGCTTGGGAAAATACAGCGACACCTTTTTCATGTCTAGCTTCCATGGCGTCTATCTTCTCTAACATTACCTCGCGTATAAAATCAGGAGTTTGCCCGTCGATTGCCAATTGCAATCCCGAATGAAGGAAAAGGTCATCTACATTGTCAACTTCCCCTTCCAACGCTAAAAGACCTTCTCTTCGTGTCAAATCAGCCCATTTGGAAAATTGATCAATAATTTGTTTAATATCCGAGTTCTTCTCCTCCGTAAAAATAATAATAAATAAACGCGGAACATTTTTGATCGTCTTCATTGGAAATGCGATTAATACGGATGCAGCCGTTCCAAAGAAGATAATTAATAATGCGGCAGGGTTAATTAAAGCGATAAGACTTACTCCTTTTAATACGATTCCTATACCAATGGCGATAATACCTAGAAAAAGTCCTATGACTGTTGTTTTATCCACTTTTGACTACCCCCACTTCTCGTTCTTATATCTCTACCCTATTTATCGTCTAATTTCATTAAAAATTAATGATGTTCGGATAATTCGGTACAAACTCGCATAAATACATTTTTATTTATACTTTAAACACGCACAAAAGATAAGCTTCCAGAGTCGAGTGAATGGTGGTTTGCAATCCAGTTATCTTAATCCTGCTTGTTGCATGCGAGCCGATCGTTAGACGAAACGACAGGATCATCGTATGCTTTTATATGTACACTATTACAGTGCCTTAACGACTGGTGTTCATCAGTGAGTAATAGCGGTGTTTAAAAGTCCCGTTTACAATCATATTGATCTTCTTCGTTCGCTTGAATATCTTTGTGCTTATAATCCTTCCTATTTGAACGCACATTAATAGACAACCACATACAAACAATTATTTTATAACTGTTAAAAAGGAGTGCATGAGTATGAAGCGTAAAAATGTAAAAACATTTAATAGTATCCCATTATCGGTGTTAGATCTTGCACCTGTAAATGAAGGAAGTACCCCTGCTGAATCGTTTCCAAAAAGTGTCGATCTGGCGCAGCATGTAGAAAAATTAGGTTTCAACCGATATTGGCTAGCGGAGCATCATAATATGCCGGGGATTGCCAGTTCAGCAACATCTGTTTTAATTGGTCATATCGCTGGGGCGACAAACGAAATGCGGGTTGGGGCGGGTGGAATTATGCTCCCGAACCATGCGACCCTTGTTATTGCTGAACAGTTTGGTACGCTTGAGTCCTTATATCCCGGAAGAATTGACCTTGGACTTGGAAGAGCACCGGGTACTGACCAAGCAACAGCCTTTGCCCTAAGAAGAACATTAAATCAAAATCCTGAAGATTTCCCAATGCAAGTAAAAGAATTGGAAAATTACTTTGCTGATGAGCCATCCGGCTATGTCCGTGCTGTTCCCGGAGAGGGCTTGCAAGTCCCTATATGGTTACTCGGTTCTAGTGGATTTAGTGCTCAGCTTGCTGCTCAAAAAGGACTGCCGTTTTCTTTTGCTAGCCACTTTGCACCTGATTACATGATGGAAGCACTCAAGCTATATCATGATCAGTTTCAGCCTTCACATGTACTGGACGAGCCGTATGTGATGCTTGGAGTCAACATTATTACTGCAGATACGCAGGAGCATGCAGAATGGTTGGCAACCTCCCAACAGCAGCAATTTTTAAGTTTGCGCCGAGGAGAACCAACAAAATTAAAACCACCAATTGACAATATCGATGATGTTTGGTCCGGTTTCGAACGGGCAGCTGTTGAACAAACACTCAGTTCACAAACGACGATGGTCGGTGATAAAGGTCTTGTGAAGGAAAAGCTTGATGCATTATTGGAGGCAACAAAAGCAGATGAATTAATAATTAACTCACAAATATACAATCACAACGAACGGGTAAGATCGTATGAAATCATAGGGGAATTAATGGAGTAATTTTGAAAGACAAAATAACACGAAAAAGAAGATAGGACAGAAGTATTTTATCTAATAAAAAAACGAACAATTAAATATAGAGTACAAACTTCGGCTCCGGAATTATACTTTGCTTTCAACAGGTGGCTGGTGAGCCACCTCGGAACTGATGCTTTTCCGGGCTCTCACTGGTGCCTCCCCTCTTTCAGAAGCCTGCGTATATATCCGGAGCTAATCTGATACACTGTTCGGATTACCACCTTATCAACTTCGTTATGACCTAGCCTGACTAATTTTAAACTTCTTAGTTAGACTCAGGTGTTAGTGGACCTGCCAATTCTTCCAAATAAAACAGCTTTCCAGGAAGTGTTGGCATGAAGCTGGATGGGATCCACATATCTGGTCCATATTGAAGAGTAACAGCAAACGATAAGCCTTGCCATTGCATTCCCCTTCCAAGTGTTCCATCACAGCCCCCTATAATCCGATCTGACTGCAAAAACAGTCCAGGACCAACCGTATTTGCCCTGCACGGGATAAGAGTCGTTCTACTTTTAAAACTTGTAATAGCATTTTGCTCAATCGTTAAAGGGTGCAATTGAGCAGCTATTCGATGTGTTTGTTTTTTCCAGTCTTCAACACGATCAAACTCTTCAGCAAAATGCGGCTCCCAAAATGCGATATGCATGACTCTTCCAATTCCAAAGACTGTTATTAATTCTGCACCTTCTGTCTTTAAGTTGGCAATTTTCTCCGCATAAGTCGGCAAATTTTCCTTTGTGGCAAAATTCCTTTGTTCTTTTGGAACCGTTAAGTCACCTAAAGGCCCATAAAAGGCCTGTTCCATCGCACGTTCAAAAGATCCATCACTAGTCGATGGAAGTGTATTACCTTCCGCGTCACTCCACTCATCCATATTAAACCCGTAAACATGGGCACAATCAGTATTCCATTCCTTTAAAAAGTAGACAACCCATTTGTACATCCCCATTGGGCCGACAGGTAAAATAAGTGCCAGTTTTTTACCTGCCTCTTTCGTCCGATAAATATTTTGTGCTATTTCATGACCCATCATCATGCTGAAATCGTTTTCATTTTCACTCGGTACAAGCTGGAAGTCATCATTCCAAAATGACTGCCTTTTCACCTTATCTTCAGGTGATTGCGCACAGCATTGATCAATTTTTTCCAAATTCCACCCTTTTGGATAAAAACCTTCTAATAAAGAACCTTTCACTGTACTGAAAAAATTCATTTTTAACCCTCCACTATAATTTTTCTATGTATCTACTAAAGGTGCTTAAGGTAATAACCGATTTGTTGTTAGCCGTGGCCATGCTTTGCACTGTGTGAACCCTTCAGCATAGGCAGCACCACTTTGTAATCCACGAAATTTGGATACGGTACGAACAAAGTCAAGAAAATCAATCCCATCATGCTCCTGTAGCCACTTAATTTGGCTCTTGTGGCAGTTATTCATATTGATTTTCGTTTCTATGAAGTCTGAAATATCGACATATTCGGTGGGCAGAAAATTAACACCTGCTAATGTATCCATATAATAAATAGGTACGACATGATCAAATGCTACATTATTAGTTTCATAGTACGGAACAGTGGCAGCAAAACTGGCATCAAAAACAGCCTTCGAAACTTCCATATGATCTTTCATATAATCATCAGGCGGATGTGTAATAATGAACTCGGGTTTTGTTTGACGAATAATATCTGTCAAACGATAAACCAAGTCATCGTTATCCGCTTTTACCGTGAGATCGGGAATATCCAAATCGAGCACCTCCGCACCAATGAGCGAGCCTGCTTTTATGGCTTCTTGCTTACGTACTTCTTTAAGCTCCTCCGACGGGATAATCTTATGCCCTTTATCACCGTTGGCAACGTGAACCATAAATACGTGATGACCATTAGCTGCGAGTTTCGCCAATGTACCGCCACAGCCAATTTCAAGGTCATCCGGATGACATCCAACTGCAAGTACGTTCATGCATGAACCTCCTTTTAGCTTTTGGATAAATTCACCTATCCAATCCAATTCTTATTCACTCAGCAACCATAACCGCTACTTTATTTCGCTTACAGCCTTCCAACAGTTTCGGATTTGGCAATTGATCTGTGATAATTCGCTGTACTTGATTTAATTTGGCAAAAGAAGCAAGTCCATTCACGTCAAACTTCGTATGATCTAGTAATATATTTACCTCGCCGGCTTGTTGTATGGCCGTTCGTTTAACTTCCGTTTCATGCATATTTGAGTTACTTAAACCATGTTCAACCGTAAGTCCCGTCGCACCGACAAATACACGATCATAGGCCATGTTGGAGAGCGTGTCTACAGCAATCGGCCCAACGAGGGAAAATGTAGTATCCAATAAATTTCCTCCAATGACGATTGTGGAAATCCCTCGTTCCTGAAGCTCACTAGCTACATTAAGTCCATTTGTAACTACGGTGTTTACATATTCACGCTTTAAATGGCGCGCAACTTGTACAGTAGTTGTTCCGGCGTCAATAAAAATCGACTCTCCAGGCAAAACAAGGTCAGCTGCTTGCTTTCCTATTCTTTCTTTTTCTTCTCTCATTACTCCCACACGTTCACGTAAGGCAATATCACTTTCAATAAGAATAGCACCACCAAATATGCGGCGAAGATGCCCATTTTGTTCAAGCTTCTCCAAATCTCTCCGTAACGTCATTTCTGTCACGGTGAATTTTTTCTTTAAAAAAGAAATTTTTATTTCTTTATGGGCAACTAACATATCCAATATTTGTCGTTGCCTCTCATTTAAATAATTCATCACATGAAAGGCTCCTTCTCTATGACTGTTGTTTAGTTTCTTTGATCATTTGGACCAATCCATACGTTGTCGACGGTTGCTCGTCTCCATCCAACAAGCGGTAAAACGACTTTTCTTTGTTTCCATCCTACATCGATTCTCTTTTTTGTTTCCTCCCAAGATACAATTCCACTTGTCGCATCTGCCTTTTCAACATTAAATCCACCAACTCCAACAGCACCTTGTAATGTCTTTTCGGGTGACAAATGATGAAGCACACAAGTGATAAATCCCGCAATGGTACAATCACCTGCACCTGTTGTTCCTTGAACATCCACTTCAAAACTCGGCATTAACAGTTCCCTGTTGGTCCACGATCCTCTTTTATCCTCGGGCAGAAAATGCAACCAATCCATTTTTTCTTTGGAGGACGATCGCATGTACAATCCGTGCTCCCCAAGTTTTAAAATTACTGTTTTCGCTCCCATATCGATCAATTCTTCAGCTACCGAACTTAATAAATTCCCATCTACATAATCAAGCATGATAGCTGAACCGTATTTGTTTTGCAATTCTAAAAATTCTTCGGGCTTAATCATAAACAATATTTCTTCAAAACTCGGCAGGAAAATGTCGACATACGGAAGGGTATTGCTTAAAACAGTTTTCCAATCCGCTTTACCTGCTTCTGCCTCTTCATCAGGCATTGCCATATCTAGCGAGGTCATTATCCCATTGCTTTTAACCTTTTGTAAAATCTCGGAAAGTATTTGGCCATCATCCGCATACATATTATACATTAATGGTGGATAACCAAAGTGAAAAAATGCAACATCGGAAAGTTCTTCAAATGATAAGTCTTGCAATGTAAACGTGTCATTCGTTCCACTGCAATGGAGCAAAATACGATCCGAACCTTTTGTACTTAAAACGATTGTATATGAACTCGCTTCCCCTTTGGCAACTATCATATGGTCAACTAAATGGTCGCCATTTTCCAAACATTTATCCATGATTGCTTGACCAAATAAATCATCACCAATCTTTCCCATCAACTTTACGTTTGCCCCAAGTCGGTGTAAAGCAATTCCTGTGTTAGCAACTGCTCCACCCGTTGTTATGATTGCAGGACCAACATCATTCAAACGTCCGGGTGCCATCCATTCTGAATCATCAATCCGGCAATTTGTAATCTCAGGAATAACATCTAGGCAAATATGACCGGCAACTGCGACCTTATACTTCCAAGCCGACATTGACATCACTCCTGTTACTACGGTTCAAAGCGACGGTTTTACTCGTCCGTTGCGACTCCAATGCAGCAGTAAATATATGATGCGTGCTTACTGCTTCTTGCGGTGTGGCACAATAAAATGACTGACTCATCTCTTGTCCATTTACCAGCTCATCGCAAAAAGCTGCCCACATTTGCAATATAGAATCGGAAAACCCAAATTCGAAAATACTACCCGTTATTGTTGGATATGCTGATTTGTAAGGAAGATCTTCATATTTCCAGCCTTGATTTTCACCAGGCCTAAAACTTAGGGTTGCCATTTGCTTTGGATATTTCGTGTTATATTCGGCCGAGAACTCCGTCCCTATAATACGTATAAACCACGTATTTGCGTGTCCAGGAGCAATTCGTTTCATCGACATAATTAATGGAAACTTATCTGCATCAGCAACTGCATCACATGTTAATATGGCATTATCCCATGTTTCACAAGGAACAAGTTTACCGTCTGTATTAGGACGATCATGAATGATGTTCCCTAAGTGGCCTCTTATATTTTGTGGCTTCCATCCGAATCTTAGTGGCAGATGTAGGACGTGCATGCCGAGATCTCCCATACATCCATATTCTCCATTTGTTTTTATTTCTCTTTTCCAATTAATCGGCTTATTTGGATCTAGATCACTGCTGTGCCAAAACCCTGTTTCGACTTCAATAATAGACCCAAATCGATTTTGGTTAACCCATTCAGAAATCTGATATGCACCTGGATAAAAAGGAAATTCGGAAGAACAGCGAACAATTACATTCGGATTCTTATTTAATGCTTCTATAATGTTTTGATTTGCATTGAAGTCAATTCCAAATGGCTTTTCACCTAGGAGGTGTTTACCTGCTTCAATGATATCTATATATATTTGTTCATGTAAATGATGTGGTACCGCACAATATATTGCTTCAACGGAGGGGTCTTTCAAAAGTTCTTTATGATTAGTAAACTTCTTTTCGACAGAAGAAATCTCGTTCACGAACCAGTCAAGCATTGCCGGGTTGGAATCACATACCGCCACAATCTCAGGTTGAAAATCCAAATCAAGTAAATGGCACCAGCGGGCGGATGCACTAGCAAATTCTCTCCCCATTAGACCACAACCAATTATACCAAACCGTATCTTACGTTTCTCTGTCATAGTGTCTCTCCTCAGTGTTCAGGATAGATAAAGCTTTCTCGGCATCCAACCCCGAATGAACCATTTTCATTAATGCTTCTGTCATTTTTTTGGGAGCGACATGCTGGATAACGTTGCGGCCATAAACAATCCCTGAAGCTCCCTGTTTCATTAATATCTCTGTTCTTTTTAGAATTTCCTCATCACTTGACCGACCGCCGCCACGAACGAGAATTGGAACTCCAGAGGCCACTTCGATTACACGATGGTATTCCTCTACATTGTCACATGGATCCGCCTTAATTACATCAGCACCCAATTCCACTGCCTGTCGCACGAGCGCCATTATTTTATGAATATCTCCATCCACCATATAGCCGCCTTTTACATCATTCGGCAGCATAACAAGTGGTTCGACCATTAATACCATGCCATATTTTTCACACTCTGTTTTTAATCGGGCTACATTTTTTACGCACTGATAATGCAGTTCAGGTTGGTTAGGCAAAAGAAGAAGATTAACACAGACTGCAACGGCATCCAATTTAACTGCTTGTTCTACCGGATTATTAACTAGCTCGCTAAAAAGAAATCTTGGCAATTCCTTACCATAAATATTGGCAGCATCTGTTCGCAATACAAGCGCTGGTTTATTTTTGTCCTCAATTTTTTGCAACTGGACTGCCTGACCTGGGCTTAACTGAATACAATCCGGATTTGCCTCCACCACCGTTTTAACCGCATGTTGTATATTCTCTATACTATTTAGAAATTCATATTCGTTAAAAAACCCATGATCAATTGCTACATCGAAACATTTACCGGTTGCGCTAAACATTCTGTTCATTCTTGCAGTTGAAGCCATTTTTGATTTCCTCCCTGTCAACTTTACATATGCTTATAAGTTTTTTATCGTTTCAAAGCGTTGTACCTCTCCTGTTTCCAATGATTTTTGTATGGCCAACATCAATTGAAGTACTTCCCGATTTTCTTCAGGTGGCATAATTTCAGGTTTTTTATCGTTTTGCACACAATCAATAAAATATGTCAGTTCATTTAAGTAAGGGTCGGTTTCTTCAACCTTGACCGGAATTATCTCCTTCTCGTGTTTATCAAAAATAACGAACCTGCTTTCCGACTCATCCAAGTTTTCCAAGTTTATACCAGCCGAAAAATGGAAATCGGTGGTCGTCTTTTCTCCTGAAGCACGAAATGACATCGTAAACGGAAACCCTTCCGGCATTTCAAATGAGCTTTCAACCACTGACTTTGTTCCATTTTCGAATATCAAGTTTGTCAACACATGATTCCATGCCCCGTATTCGTTTTGTTTACCTATCGCATAAACGCTTTTGATAGGGGCATATAAGTAGTACATAAAATCAATATCATGTAGATGCAAATCAAATAAACCGCCACCACTTTTATTCACGTCTTTGAACCATTCACCCCAATTTGGGTGTTGAGCTAAGCGATTCGCATAGATTATGACATCTTTTCCTAGCTCCCCCTTATCAACCATCTCTTTTATCTTCATATATTCCGGCCAGAACCTTAATGTTTGGCCCACCATAAAAGTGACTCCTGCCTTTTCCGTTGCTGCAATCATTCGATCAAAACTTTCCAGCGTTAATGTAACAGGCTTTTCACACAGCACATGTTTGCCTGCCTCTGCTCCCATAATGACTAACTTTTCATGAGTAAACGTAGGGGTACAGATATCAATAACTTGTATATCTTTTCTTGACATTAACATTTCTGCATCGGCCACATATTCACAACTGTAGTCCTTCGCTACTTTTATTCCCTTTTCCTCATTTACAGCCGTAATCGCAACGAGTTCTACATTATTCATCTGTCTATAAGCATCCGCATGTGTTTGAGCCATAAATCCCGTTCCAATAATTGCAACTTTAATCATGCTCATCACTCTCCTATTTTGATAATATGCGATCCATAGCGGCCGAAGTGTTGTGTATAATTTGATCATTATAATGCTTATAAGTTGGCATCATTTCAGCCGTACAGTAGTTGTCATATCCAATTTTTTTCAGGGCGTTCATCACTTCAGGGTAATTGACATCCCCTGCTAACAAATCCACAAATGCGTTAAATCCTCCTGGATCCTTGCGATAATCTTTGAAATGAACTCTTTTAATCCGCTCACCTAATATTTGAATCCACTGTTCCGGATAACCAGTTAGAAGAACATTACCGACATCAAAGTATACTCCTACATAAGGTGAATTGATTTGATCAACAAAGTCCCTCATTTCTAAAGGAGACAACAAAAATTTATTCCACACATTTTCAATGGCAATGGTAATTTGCTCGCTTTTTGCTTCTGCTTCTAAGTCACTTATCGCTTCCAATGCTCTTTCATATACTTTTTCATAAGAGCAAACTTCGGAATTGGGAACAAAATCAACACCGACATACCCAGGAACAACGAGTATCGTATCCGTACCTAACAATGAAGCCATTTCCATTTGTTTTCGGATAATATCCTTCGCCTTTTGTCGCTCCTTTATATAGTTACTTGTGAGTGAGTGTTCCCAAGGCAACCAAGAAGCCAAGCTCGCCATTTCAATGCCAATCTCCGCTGCCTGTTCTTTTACTTGCAATATTTCTTTATCCGTACTTTCCAAGCTAAGCTCTCCTGTATCGGCAAGGCAAAATTCGATTCCATCAAACCTGGCATTTTTGGCAATTACCATTGCGTCATAAACAGGTGTTCCGTCTTGAAATGACCAATAATTAATTCCTTTTTTCACTCTAAATACCTCCCAAATTGAGGTGTTACTTTTCGCGTATTTTATCTAAGTTACTAAGAACAACAGCGACAACAATGATTGCCCCGGTAATGGCCGTCTGTAAATAAGAACTCACCGATAAAATCGTCATCGCATTAGCAATTAATCCGGTCATGATAACGCCGAGAAACGCTCCACCGATTGTCCCCCTGCCGCCTTCGAATGTAACGCCACCAATAATGGCAGCCATTAATGCAGACAGTTCATATCCGGTCCCCGCAGTGGCAACGATTGAATCAAGTCGCGCAACAAGAACAATAGACGCAATACCCGCCAAAAGACCACCGATTCCGTACGTTATAATTTTAAATCTATCGACGTTGATTCCAGATAAATAAGCATTTTCTTCATTGCCACCTATCGCCACCATCCGTCTACCGTATTTTGTATAATTTAACAAAATAAAGATAATAATCACTGTTGCAAACAAAAATACGAGAGTCATAGGGAAGATACCTAAAAATTTTGTTCTACCAATAAACTCAAATTTACCTTTAAAGTTCATAAATTCACCGTCTGATACAATTAATGCAATCCCAAAGTATACACTGCTCATTGCGAGCGTTATAATCAATGGCATACTTTTACTTTTACTAACAATGATTCCGTTTAATAGCCCGCATAAGGTACCGACAATAATTCCCACCACAACTGCAATTGCAACTGAGCCATCAGCCATAATGATTTTGGAAATAACGACACCACAAAGGGCCATAATCATTCCTATCGATAAATCAATTCCTCCAGATATCAACAGAAGTGCCATTCCCATGGTTAATATACCTAAAACAGATATTTGCTGAAAAATGGTGATAAAGTTATTAATTGAAAAAAAATTACTGTTTATACTTCCGACAATAATAGATACAAGTATTATGATTAATAGTAAAATCGTTTTTTGATTTTTAAAAAGTTCTTTTGAATTCCTCCAACTTAATTGATGTTCGCTCATTGGACATTCTCCTCTAACGCACTCTTAATTATTGCTTCTTCCGTAATTTGATCTTTAGTCAATTCTTTTGATACGTCACCTTTCCGTATGACTAAAACGCGATCACTCATGGAGACGAGCTCAGGCATATCAGAGGAAATCAAGATAATTGACTTGCCTTGCTTTGTTAAAGCAGACATCAATTTATAAAATTCCGTTTTCGAATTAACGTCAATCCCCCTTGTAGGCTCATCAAAAATAAATATATCGGCATCGGCAAATAACCATTTGCCTAGTACTACCTTTTGTTGGTTTCCGCCACTTAAAAACCTCACTTCTTTATACATGGATGATGTCTTAACATTTAAATCTTTTGCAATTGGTTCAACAAGAGGAACATGTTTTTTTACATTTAAGAAAAAACCGTTTATCCGTCTATCCAGGCCAACGACTGTCATGTTTTCTACTATGTTATGTTCAAGCATTAATCCCAATCTTTGACGATCTTCAGTAATATGTGCAATGCCAGCTTTAATACCGTCTTTTGGATTTTCAATTTTTAATTCTTTTCCTTTATAAACAATGTTTCCTTTATAACGCCAGTCTGCGCCTGAAATTGCTCGAACAATTTCCGTTCTGCCAGCGCCAACCATACCGGCAATACCTAATATTTCGCCTTCACGTAAATTAAAATTAATGGTCGGGGAGTTTTGTTGCAGTTGCAGGTTATTTACTTCCAAAACAATATCACCAATTTCACTAGCTTCTTTGTTATAAAATAATTCAACCGGCCTACCGACCATATCCCTTGTAATTTGATCCATGTCAAACGGCTCACTCCCGTTTGACATCGTATTAACAACAGCTCCATCACGAAGAACTGTAATTCGATCCGCAATTTGGACAACTTCTTTCAGAAAATGAGATATGTAAATGATACTAATCCCTTTTTCCGTTATTCTTTTTACTAGCTTTAAAACACGATTGGCATCTTCAACATTAAACATTGATGTTGGTTCATCCATAATAAGTAGTTTCGGCTCCATAACGAGCGTCTTTAATATTTTTACAAATTGTTGCTCGGCGACACTTAAATTTTCAATCGTTCTGTAAGGATTAAGTTCAATTCCTAAAAAATCCATTTCTGCTTTCGTTCTTTTTACCATTGTTTTTCGGTCGATGAACCCCAAACGTGACGTCATTTCATGGCCTATAAAGATATTTTCGATAATATTCATTGTCGGCACGAGTAAGTTCTCCTGATAAATAATATTAATACCCAGTTCCTGTGCAAGTTGTGGGGACAACGCTGGATGAGAAGTCTCATCGACCACTATTTCTCCGCTATCAGGTTTGTAGGCTCCGGATAATATTTTCATCAACGTTGATTTCCCAGCTCCATTTTCTCCTACCAAACAATGAATCTCCCCCGGTTCTACATCAAACGTAATATCGGATAATGCACGGATTCCAGAGAAACTTTTTACGATATTTTTCATTTCAATAAAGAGTTTCTTTGGCTTGCCATTGTCATAAGCCATCTTAATCAGTCCCACTTTATACTTTTTTTATGTGACGTATCTTTTCATCACAAAAAGACACGTCACATTTCACACTTTACTCCAAGCCACCAATATAATTAACAGCCTTTTCATCCGCTTCCCAGCTAATCGCTGAATCTAATGTATCTTTTGTTACAGGGATAACCGGTAGAGCCATAAATTCTTCCGGCGTTTTACCATTTAGATGCTGATACAGGTTTTTAAAAGTAATTAATCCTTGCAAAGAAACCGGTGCTGACATTGTTGCTGTAATTTCGCCTCCATTAATCATATCAAGTCCATCTGGGCCACCGCCTGTCGAAACGATTGCCACTTCTTCATCCAGACCAGCTTCTACCAATGCATTCATTGCTCCTTTACCCATTTGCTCATTATTAGCAAAAATTACGTCAAATTCCTTCCCAGAATTAATAAAACTTTGAACTTCATTCATTGTTTTTTCCGTTGCCCAATCTCCATGAACCGTATCTACAATCGTTACTTTATCTCCTATTTCTTCCATGGCGCGATCAATACCTTCCTGATATGTCTCATAAACTCCGCCACCTTTTGCACCTGCTGCAAACAAGACTTTAGCTCCAGGATATGTTTCCGCTATATAATGAAATGCTTCTTCCCCAATAATGTCGTATTCAGCTGCAACCGTTGCAACGATATCTCCTGCATCATCCGATAGCTTCATATTTTCCACCGCAACAGGGATACCCGCATCATTTGCCATGCGCACTAATGTTGCTCCTTGTTCAGGTGATATCGGAAATATGGAAATACCATCAACATCTTTTTGAATTAATTCTTCCATTAATGTCACCGATTTTTCCAGATCGTTTTCTGCATCCAAAACGATGGTTTCAACTCCCATTTCTTCTCCGGCATACTCAAAAGCTTCTGCACCGTATTTGTTCCAAACGTCTTTCATATCATATGCAATATTTCCAAATACTAGATTTTCATTGCCGGGTTCCCCTGATTCTTCAGTTTCTGCCGATTTTTCAGTATTTTCTTCTGTCCCTGACGAATCTGCTTCTGCTTCTGCTTCTCCTCCTGTTTCGTCGTTACTACCGCAAGCAATAAGGCCGATTACTAATAACATGGCAAAACATATCCCAAAAAATTTTAATAGTGTGGTCTTTTTCATCATTGACCCTCCCGTATTCTTCATATTGTTTTTTCATTTTATTTGCTTAATAACTTTCGAACAGTTTGATATGAATAATCGACCGCTTCATGAACCTCTTCTAATTTTTGAGAGCCATCCATCGTAAATTCCACCTCAACACTAATTGGAGCTTTACAACCTTTATCTTTTAACATACTGAAAATTCTCTCCATATCGAGATAACCTTTTCCTATTGCCGGGAAGTTCAACTCATTATTTGATCCAAGCTTATCTTTTAAATGAATGTGCTTTACAGAGTCGATAGATTGTTCTAGATCGTCATAAGGCATGACATCACCGTAAAAAATAACATTGGCTGTATCATAAGCCGTTCCAAAATGTGATGAATTCACTTTTTCACCTAAAGCTTTTACAGCATTTCCAGTTGCATAGTTATTCCCGTGGGTTTCTACCACAAGCGTAAGCCCATTTTCTTCACACTTTTTTGATAGCGCTTTCAAAGTATTGACAACAACTTTCTCATCATCTATTTCTGTATCATCATCATGGGTTTCTCCGGTTGCTGTTACAATAAACTTACAGCCAAGTCGTTTTGCAAGATCAATGTTTTTCGAAAAGTTTTCTATTCCTTCTTCCGTCATAAGGTTACTATGACCGGCCAAAGCGATACATTCAATTCCATTTTCCTTTAATTTTTCTTTTACTTCTTTGAGCTCCTCATCCGACATTTCCGGCAAAACATGCTCTGTATATCCGCGGACGGCAGCCAATTCAATATAAGAGTATCCCGACCTTGCCGCACCTTCTATCGCTTCGTCAATTGTAAAACCGTGATAAGTGTTACTGTTAAGGCATAAGATATTCTCCATTTTAACCCCTCCTTAAAAAATCTTTCACAAAAATATATGCAATCCAAAATCAAAGTTATTTCGGTTCCTATTTGTCTTTATTTTTTATGTATACACCACCTTTAGAATTTTTTGAATTTAATGTTTGTTTGTAACATAATAATGCAATACATGTTATTTGTCAATGCTATTTAGAAAAGTATATTCTTTGTTTTGTAGTTAAATAATCTTAACTATCACTTTCATAATCAGCACGAGACGCATAATCATTTCAATGTTTGATTGAAACATATGCTTTAATATTAAATGCTTTTAATTAGCATTTATAAAAAATGATTACATTAAATTCTTCGACAAAAATTAAGAGCTGTTATCAACAACCTTTGATACCAGCCCCTTCGCTACACATAAGTTTTTAAGCCATTAACTTAAGTTTGTACAGATTTATAATTTTTCCACAAACTTCTCCACCTCTTCCAATGTTGGCAGAGCTGTCATTGCACCTTTTTTTGATGTGACTAATCCACCCGACACAGTAGCAAATTTTGCAATTTGCACGATGTCTTCAATAGATATTTCATTAACATTCTCATAGGTCTTATTAATCAAGTACAGTACCCCCGCCATAAAACCATCTCCAGCACCTGTAGTATCAACTGCTTGTACCTTCATGGCAGGGATAAATTTGCACATATTTTCTTTACACGCATACACACCTTCTGAGCCGCACGTTATAAAAATAATTGGAATATTGTAATCTTGGAGTTTTTCTATACCTTTATTTATTTTTTCTTCACTTGTCACAAATTTCAACTCTTCGTCAGACAACTTTAAAATATCAACCTTTCTAAACATAGACAAAATTGTTTCTCTAGCAGTCTCATCTGATTCCCACAAGACTGTTCGTAAATTGGGATCATATGATATAATCATTTTATATTTTTCAGCTAATTCAACAGCATAATAAGTCGCTTTTTTAGCCGGTTGATCGATCATTGAAATAGAACCGAAGTGTAACAGTTTATGACTTGTGAAATCTTCCACATCAATTTCTTTATTCTCCAAATAACGATCAGCACTTGGGTTAATAAAAAACTCAAAACTTCTTTCCCCATCCGGATGATTTGTGACAAGCGTAAACCCTGTTTTGGCACGTAATGTTGATTGAATTAGATCAATTCGCACACCGTATTCTTTAAGCGTTAATGTCAAAAATGCTCCTAAACTATCTTGACCCACTTTTCCTAAAAAAGTTGATCTGCCTCCTAATCTTGCAACACCTACAGCTACATTGGCCGGAGCGCCACCAGGGCTTTTTTGGTATACCAAATTAAATTCATCTGTCGGAATAAAATCAATTAAAGCTTCTCCCATTGAAATGACACCACTTCTGCCCATCTTTTTCCCTCCTTCGAATCTAAGTTCTCCCTTTATTAAAATTTTCTTACTTTTTAGTGTACACGAATATAATTTAAAAACAATATGCTCATCTTTTCACAAAAAGGGAAAGTCAAATTATTCCCTTGGAAACAAATTATACTCAATCTACACTATAGGGACCTTATATGAATTCCGATTAGCATTCACTGTTTGTTCATAATTGAGGTCAATTTTGTGATCTAAATCACAAGCGATATATATTGAATACCCTATACTATAAGTGAGGTTAAGAAAGACCTCTACCAAACACAATAAGGCCCTTATTAAATTAAAAAATAAATATCCAGAGAGGTGAGCAAGCATGTTTAAAAAAATTACATTTCGCGCAACTGTTGGAATAAGTGCTGCCGTCCTGTTGCTCTCTGCCTGTGGTACAACCCAACTGGAACAAACCGAACCAAATGAATTGCAATCTGATCAAAAAGTACATGCAGAAACAGAAGTTATAAAACCTCACCAAGACTTAAATCAAGATCCAATTCCACTTAAAATAGAACGTGATGGAAAAGATGTTTATATAGAAATGACGACACAAATAACTGATATTGAAATTGAACCAGGTTATAAGTACAAAGCGTGGACCTTTAACGGGGAAGCTCCTGGACCGCTCATTGTTGTAGAAGAAGGAGATAATCTACACTTTACGCTCGACAATATGGATCCGGCGATTCCACACAGTATCGATTTACACGCCGTTCATACGAACCCTGACATTGGATTTGCTGATGTTGCACCAAATGAGGATGGAACGTTTTCTTTTCCAACATCTACACCAGGCGTATTTATGTATCATTGTGCAACCGATCCAGTATTATCTCATATAGCTAACGGAATGCACGGCGTTATCATCGTAAAACCGAAAGACGGATTCCCTACTGATAATGAAATTGATCAAGAATATGTCGTTATTCAAAACGAATGGTATAAATACAATGATTTGGATAATATGACAAATGGAGTTCCTAGCCAAGTCGTCTTCTCTGCTAAAGCCTTGCATGAAGGACAACCAAATACAAACGGAACGGTCACTGCGTTGAAGGATGAGCCATTGAAAGCAAAAGCCGGTGATAAAATACGGCTTTATATAAATAATGTCGGTCCGAACGAAGTAAGCTCTTTCCACGTCGTTGGTACGATTATGGAGGACGTTTATCTCGATGGAAATCCAGCGAACCACTTTGAAGGAATGCAGACCGTCATGTTGCCAGCAAGTGGTGGAGCAGTTGTAGAATTCACACTAAATGAAGAAGGCACCTATCCATTTGTTACGCATCAATTCAATCATGCGACAAAAGGGGCAGTTGGAACCATAGAAGTTACAGCTGAATAACGTACCATTTAACACCTCCATCTGTTAATAATTAAGGTTAGTTTCAGAAAAAACGCTCATAACTTGAGCGTTTTTTGGTGTAATAAGTTACTATTCTTGTTATCCTATTTAATCGTTTTCGAGGTACTATTTAGTAAAAGATATACTTTCTATGATCAGCCTGGGCACCCTTTATTATACTATGCACTTATAACCCTTCTATGTTAATTCCACGAGACTACTGTTTATAGGCATTTTTAAAACTTTTCATCTTTCTTCATCTAAGTAGATAGGTTCCTCTTTATATCACGATGTATTTCAGATTGTAAGATGCACTCCTACATTTAAAAAGCCATTGCACAAAAGAACGAGTATATGTGTTTATTTTATTAAACACACATCCGTTTCCGAGCGTTTATACATGCGTTGTCAATGAAATTATGGTATCTTTCATAAAAGAACAACAATTCAATTATGCGAGAAAGAAATAGAGAGAAGGTAATTATTTGAGTAAGCCAGCAAGCATCCTATCCAAACAAAGGCCGGAAAGCAAAACAATCTATTCTATTTTACTTATCATAGGTCTTTGTCACTTGTTAAACGACTCCATACAAGCTGTTATCCCAGCAATGTTCCCTATATTAGAAAAATCACTGGGATTAAGTTTTACACAGCTTGGGCTCATTGCTTTTACTGTAAATATGGTCTCATCTGTCATGCAGCCTGCTGTAGGAATGTACACCGATAAACGCCCAATGCCATATGCGCTTCCGATTGGTCTTATGTCCAGCATGTTTGGCATGCTCGGATTAGCGCTTGCTCCTAATTTCTGGACAATCCTCATTAGCGTTATTTTTATTGGCTTAGGATCTGCAATTTTTCATCCCGAAGGTTCCCGCGTTGCATTTTTAGCGGCGGGAACAAGGAGAGGTTTAGCTCAATCCATATATCAAGTTGGCGGCAATAGTGGTCAGGCGCTCGCACCGATTATTACTGCCTTAATTCTCGTTCCATTAGGACAAATAGGAGCGATTTGGTTCACATTTATTGCTTTTTTAGCGGTTCTATTTCTTACTTATATTGCAAAATGGTATAAAGAGCAAATCGCCGCTTACACCAAAACCAAATCAACTTCCAAAGCTTCCGGTCAAAAAGATGCCGGAGTATCCAAGGCGATTAAAAATGCTGTCATTGTTCTTGTATTTATTGTTTTTGCTCGTTCTTGGTATCATAGTGCCATTTCCAATTTTTATGCATTCTATGCGATTGACGGTTATGGACTGTCCATCGCCCAAGCACAAATTTATATTTTCACCTTTTTATTTATGGGGGCATTGGGAACGTTTTTGGGCGGTCCGCTTGCAGATCGATTTGGAAAGCGAAATATCATTATTACTTCTTTATTAATACCGGCGCCACTTGCGATTTTGTTGCCTTATGCCGGTCCTATAATCGCGTTACTCGTGCTCGGTTTAATCGGTTTTTTATTGTTATCCAGTTTTTCTGTTGCAGTCGTGTATGCACAAGAATTAATTCCGGGAAAAATTGGGACGATGTCCGGCTTAATTATCGGGTTGGCATTTGGAATGGGTGCGGTTGGATCTGTTGCACTCGGTTCACTTATTGATTGGTTCGGGCTAACTCCTACAATGCTGGTGATTTCCTTTTTGCCTTTGCTCGGTTTGTTATCTTTTCTACTGCCTTCTGATGAAAAGATCAGCAATTGGTACGCCACCAACTAGTCTTATCTTCATTCGCGCAAAATTGCTAGAGTTATTATTCATTTTTTGTTACGCTTAGTGCAAAGCGTAAACTACCTCGAACGGATTGAGGAGTTTTAAAATATGTCTATGAAAAGCGGGGTCATCTGATGAAAAGATTAGTAATACTGGGCGGCGGTTATGGTGGGATCAAATTGTTGTATGGATTAATAAACCAACATTTGCCCGAAGATTTGGAAATTATTGTTGTTGATAAGAATCCATATCATTCGATGAAAACGGAATTTTATACCATTGTAGCCGGAACTTCTGCGGATACAGATGTACGTTCAGCTTTCCCAACCAATGATCATGTAAAATATGTCTTCGCAGAAGTGAATGCCATTGATATAGAAAACCAACAATTAACCTTTAAAGATAAAAGCGATCCTGTTACCTACGATTATTTAGTCATAGGAATCGGATGCGAAGATAATTACCATGGAATAGAAGGAGCAGAAGCGTTCACAGAAAGTGTGCAAACCTTCTCAAAGGCCCGACATGCCGGGCTTGCCGTTGGAAATCTAAAAGCTTATGGTAAGGTATCTATTGTCGGGGCAGGGTTAAGCGGTATTGAGGTTGCTTCTGAAGTCAGAGAAAGCCGTCCAGATTTAAATATTCGACTACTTGATCGCGGGGCTTCTGTTCTAAGCGCTTTTGATCCAAAAGTACAAGCTTATGTTGCAGATTGGTTCATTCGAAATGATGTAGATGTTCTGCATCACGCTAATGTGGAATATGTAGAAAAAGATGGGGTTTGCAACAATGGTGTATGTTATGTAAATGATGTCACAATATGGACTGCAGGCGTTCAGCCGCATCATCTCGTTCGTGAATTGCCATTTGAAAAAGATGAGCAAGAAAAAATTGTAGTCAATAACTTTTACCAAGTCCCGACTCAACCGAATGTGTACGTCATCGGAGATTGCGCATCCTCTGAGTTTTCTCCAAGTGGGCAATTAGCGGGACAGCAGGGAGAACAGCTTGCAGAAGTTCTTCATGATATTTTCCATAACAAAGAGCCAAAAAAGCCAAAGGAGATCCGACTCCGAGGTACTTTAGGTTCATTAGGGAAATCGGACGGATTTGGAAGCATGTTCCAAAAATCTTTAACTGGACTATTACCACGCCTTGCAAAGTCAGGCGTACTCTGGCTGCATAAACGGCATTAGAAAAAGAAAAGCGCAAGCGCCCTGGTCAGCCGCAGGCATAGCTTAAGCAAGAAATCGTAGTGGCGGTTATTGCCACGAAGAGTTTTTGCTTAAGACCTCGAGGGGCTGGGCGCTTAAGCTAGACAGCTATGAACAAAATTTTATATTTTATGACCTTTAAATAACCCTATCGGCACACATTCTGTGATGCCGACTTTTCATTTGCACACAGAAACTCTCCTATATTTCGTTCGAAGCTTTACTTTCTTAGAAGCTTCAGTTTGCAAGTAATAGTATGAGACTTTTTAAGAAGTTAAAACTTGTACCATCATTTTCGTTTCAACGTTAAGATGTTAATTTCAGGTGGATTGAATAATCGAAATTTCAAAAACGGAATCGCTTCGCTCGTACCAAGGCCAGCACTGACATATTGCTGTGTTTCCCCTACTTCCCATAATCCTTGCACACGATCCTGCGGTGGAAAAAAGCTGTTCGGTTCGTACCACGGATCAGGAATAAACATGGCTCCTAAAAAGGGGAGACGGATTTGTCCCCCGTGGTAATGACCAGCAAGGATGACATCAAAATCGCGCCAAATTGTTTTTGAATCATTTTTAATATAGTCATAACGAATATCCGAAATTGGGTAGTGGGTCAGCCCAATGAATACATCCTTTTCTCCAGCTTGTTCAAAAACGGCCGTCTTTGCCCAGTTTTTTCTCTCATGACTTTTGTACGCTTCTGTCTTCATATAGTCTTTATAATCAACCCCATTAATCGTGCTAACATAATCCTTTTTCTTCACTAGGGATAATTCCACATTCGCAAAATGAACACGCGCATCTCCTTGTTCAACAGTCAAGACAGATTCTACAAACTGCACTCCTCTTTTTTCCAATTCTTTGATAAAGAAACTCTTTTCCAAAACAGGGCTTACGTCATAGCTTGGCGGATCATCATTTCCAAGTACAAAGAAACGGTTGTCCTGATGATCAAGTTGGTCGAGCAAAATAAAAAAAGGCACGTCTTCTTCTAACTTTTCCGCATCGTCAACCATATCTCCCGTAAACACAATCGCATCAAAATCAAGTGAATTAATGACGTTTGCCAATCTGTGCTGGTTTTTCCCAAACATTTTATCGTGCAGATCACTGACTTGCAGGATTGTGTAATCATCCAGCGCGTCCGGTAAATTTTCCAGAACAATCGCTTGTTCCCGAACTGTGATCCGTTCATTGTCCCAAAACATAAATACAAATAGACATACTAGGGCAACGATTAAGACAACAAAGCCTTTTTTTATTTTACTCACCGAAAATCCTCCACCTTGTTACACGATTTATCTCGTTGCACCGATTTGGTTATGCAGCAAATGCCGAAAGACACCTTGACGATCTTTGGACAATTGGGAAAAACCCCCGTTTTGAATGACATTCCCCTGATCTAATACGATAACCTGGTCTGCATGCTGGATTGTTGATAACCGATGTGCAATAACAACGATTGTCATCTTCCCTTTCAAGCCCTCCAGCGCCGCTTGGATTCTTGCCTCATTATCCGTATCAAGCGAGCTTGTTGCTTCATCAAGTATAAGAATAGATGGTTTGCGCAGAATGGCTCGTGCAAGAACAAGTCGCTGTCGTTCTCCACCTGAGAGTTTCATTCCTCTATCTCCGACTAGCGTATCTAATCCTTGGGGAAGATTGCGTACAAATTCAGCTGCAGACGAAAATTCCAGCGCTTTCCACATCTCTTTTTCATCTGCTTCCTCCATCACAAGCTGCAAGTTTTCCCTAATCGTTGCATTAAATAAAAAGGGATCTTGTGGAACATAGCTGACTGCTCGGCGCCACGCAATGAGATTTCTTCTCTCCAAAGGTGCTCCATCAATTAGTATGTGTCCGTCCTCCGGTTCATTCAACCCCATTAATATATCAATAAGTGTGCTTTTACCGGCACCCGATTTGCCGACGACTGCCGTCATTTCATTAGCACGAATAACAAGATTGATATTATTTAATGCATATGAGGGGCGCTTTTTATCGTAACGAAAAGACAAGCGTTGGCATCTGATTGACTCGTTAAGTTTGTAAACTCCCGAATCTCTAATGACTGATTCATCGAGTTCCTTTGCACGCTTACTATCCATTTGTAATTGTTTTACGGCTTCAAAAGCCGGCACGGTTGTGGCGATTTTTTCAACCGATGCTTGAATATCGGCTATCGTCGGCCATAACCTAGAGAAAATAACAACAATGAGTAACAATTGAGCACCCTCTGTTTGAAACAGTTGAACAGCTATATAAATAAAAACAGCAATTAAAATGGCAGATGCTATTTTATAATATAATTGCGAAGTTGTTCGTAACTTGGTATAGTTCACTTGTTCATTTTGCATTTTTTCGGTAATGGACATAAACCAGTTCATTCGAGACGCTTCCAGTGTGTTACTCTTTACATCTTTCATACCGTTGATTTGTTCACTAACACCGGCTACATAATCTTTTCCAAGCGTATAGTTTCTTCTTCCTAATGCAAGTGACTTTTTAAAAAACTTCCGATTAAAAATGAGCAAGATCGTTCCACAACATAAAACAAGTGCAGTAATTTTTGCGGATAGGAAAAATGCCAGACCAACTTGTATCATTGTAAAAATAAAAGAAGAAAAAAATTGCAGTAATGAATTAATTCCTGATGTTGTACGGGATATTTCCGTACGTAGTAAGTTAACGATATCTGATTTTCGTCTTTTAATAAAAAAATCCCAATTGGAATAAAGAACGGATTGATATGTCTCAGTCCGAATATGTCTTAAGAAGCCTTGATGAATGATCGTATTACGAATTGACATTTGTCTATAAAGCAAATGCTGACCAATGACTAAGATGACAAATCCACTTAAAATAATAGGCAATCCCGTCGAAATCGGAAGTTCCTTTAAAAACTGAAAATAATGCATAAAAGGAATACCGTCCAAGTTCACATCAACGATTCCAGTTATACTAATCATAGGTACGAGCAATAAAATAATGCCACCTTCCAAAAAGCCCATCAGCATCATTCCAAAGAGATTAAAATACATTCTTTTACCCGCGTATTTATGGATTTTCTTTAAAAAGTAACCAATTGCTGTCATACCGAGTCCGCTCCTTGCGTAACTGCATTTTTCTTCAGTTTTCGCCCCAACGCTAAAAAAGGTCGTAATCCAAAATATAAAAAGTGAAATCCATTTGGTAAAGGCAATGTTTCCTTGTCTTCCGGATACGGGTATAAAAAGCTTAATAAAAAAAGCACCTTTTGCTTGAATGACATGTTCGAAAATAGGTAAGAGGCGTGATAGTCTGACACTTTTTCTGGAATAGGATAATGGTGTAAATTGATCATTGACTCTAAGTAAAAAACAGTTGACTGGGCAAGTTGGTGAGAGCGAGGATGCAATTTCATGGATTGTTCACTGGTTGAAAATAATACATTCATCAAATAAAGTGCTTGGCCACCAATCTTAATAGCATCATATTTTTTAAGCAGCTTGGAAATAGTTTGCCAATCCGGCTTTCGTTCGACCAACTGCCCTATATCGTAAAGCCAGCGGAGACGCGACCACCCATGACGTGCACCATGCATAATGAGAAATAAAAACAAATATTCTTCGTTTAATGTATAAACAGATGACCCGAACATGTTGATATTGCACCGGTTTTCCCATAATTCTGTGAAGCTAGGTTCCTTGGACGGTCCTGGATTTAATCTCCAATGAACTTCCACTTTTTTATTCTCTTCCGCGTGAAAATATGTAACATGATGGTGTCGCCACTTCCAATCACCAAGCACCGTTTCGATATAATCATGCTTTTCATACCCATTTTCGACAAGTGCCTTTTCAGCAATTGCTAGCTTGTCAATCGGAATGAGTACGTCAATATCGCTCGATGTTCGGTTGGAGATTTCTCCGTACAATTGCTGTGCCAGTACTGGGCCTTTCATAAATAGTACACGGATATGATGACCTGTAAATATGCGGTTTATTTGTTCGATATCCGCACACATAGATAGCATCTGAAATGTATTTTTTTCATAGAGACGCTTCATGGAATGTTTGACATAATTAGGGACATAGTCAATATTTTTTATTTTAGGGTATAAAAGTGGAAATATACGATGGTGTTTTACTTGCTTTAAAAAAGCTTTCCAATCAAGCGATTCAAATGTGTATCCATCAATTTCAGGCTCCGCAAGCAATGTTAAAATATACTTCAATTCTGATGGAACACGTTCCAATTTCAATGTTTTATTCATCCCTTTTCAACTCCATTTGGCTCTTTTGCGAACATTGCTACTGTTGTAAACGTTTCTCTACCTTCTCCACCAGTTATATAATAAGGACCGCTCCGTAACCAAGCATGGGCCGTTAGCTCTCCCGTTTCATCTTTCCCTGTTCCGAGATAAAGGGTACTCGCTATATTTCGCCGATGAATCATCATTTGAGCTGCAATCGCCCGTACCAAACATTCACTTTCCCAAAAGGTATATCGACACATCATGTGAATGGACTCCGATATAACGGAAAGTTGTTCTTTTTCCCTTTGATGAACAGTTAAGCCTGTTTCCACCGACCTTTCCCCTAATAATGATGCTGTGCGTGACAAAGGGAACAGCTTAATGATCCGTGCCAAGGCAAGACAAAAGTAAGCTTCAACTAAAGTAAGCTTTCTTTTCCAATCCAATAATAAAAAAAGCTTCATTTTATTAGCTACCATATTAAACAGGACTCTCTTCCAGATGGATAAGGTTTTCCTCCAACAAGTGGTTTAAAAAGGTCATCACTTCTTTTTCACACACGTCTGTTTCCACTTCGTATAAGGATTGCAATCGATCTATCAGTGCCTGAATACTTATGGAATGTTCCATCTGTTCCCAGATAACGCCACCTATTGCACCAAGGTTATAATACTTATTATTGGCGATACTGAGCATGACCTTTTCACCGTCCATGTCACTAACAACATTTCCGTCTACTTGGCTAACGAATTGATGGAGCAATAAATTGTTCTTCATTTTCTCGTTCTCCTCCTGTTTTTATATGATGAAGCACAATATCAGCTAATTCATAAGGGGTAAATCGATTAGTTGGCCTTTTTATCTGATGAATGGTTATTTGGTTCGACAATTTTGACATCGCTTCAAAATGCCATTCAATTAGATCATATTGGAACAAGATCGACTTTCGGAATGTATGTTTATAAAGCAGCCTCAACCGTTCAAATTTATTAACAGGATTCCAGTCAATCGACGGCTCTTCTGTTTTAACGAGTTCGATAATGCCATGAAGGGGTAAAGGCTGATTTACAAATTGCTGATTTACCGGAATAGCATATTTCCTTCCATTACGGACAAGTGGTTGATAATGATTAGTATCCAGTTCATAGTTATGCAGACTCTCTTCCCACAATTTCTGATGTGGAAAAGCAGGCGTTATGACCGGTGTATTCGCCTCCGTAAATGTAATTGGCAGAAGATCATCCGAAATTAAGCGAAACCCTTTTTGCAAGAAGGCGGAAGCAATGGTTGATTTCCCTGCACCGGATCGTCCTACAATGCCATAAGCTTTTCCGTCGATTTCAATCGCACTGCCATGCATGGGTAGAATCTGACGTTGAATTAGAACAGCTGCCATACAAGAGCTGAGCAAATAAATCCGAATACGGTCTTCTTCCGCATCCATGAGCGGCGTAACGCAAATACGCTTCCCGTCTTCAATAGAATAAATAGCAAGTCCCGGAACTTCAAAATAACAAATGTTATCGTGAACAAGAAACCGTTTTTCATCTTGTTTTACTTTTTCCCATACAGATGTTAAATTCCTTTTTTCGATCACTAGATCAACCGTGCTTCTGTTTTCTGCAGCTACAAGTTCCGGCAAATAAAATTCACTCGCAATCGTTAAACCAAATGCTTTGTATATGTACGGACCGTTTCCCACTTCGATCCCCCCTATTTTACAAAGCCGCCTTAGAACCTAAGACGGCTTATGTAGTTCTAATTGTAACCTCGAACTTTAGCTTCCCATCCCGTCGCCATCCGAATCCCAAGAATCGCCACTGCTGTCACTATCACCGCCCATAATTGATACATTAAACTTCGTCATTTTCATCTCTAATGTATCGAGGGTTGGTTTTTCCCATGTCTTTTTCACTAAAATCACCTCCTTTACCTTTCTGTTTTTCACTTACTCACTCACTTCTTCCAGAATACAATCAGCCAATTCATATGCAGTGAACCGCGCTGTTGGTCGATGTAATTGATAGACGTTTACCTGACTTGCTAGTTTTGTCGTATACTGAAAGTGCCATGCTGACAGATTTAATCGATTTACTAAGAACGAACGATATGTATGTCGGAATAGCAAATGCAATGCGTTCAAACTTGAATGAACAGGACTCATTTCGATAGCATTGTTATCTATTTTGGTTAACTCGAAGACGCCAGCCAAAGGTACAGCAATCTCCGCAAAATTATCCTCAACCCGTACAGTATATTTATCCTGTCGATTGAAAATAGGAAGACAATCCTCCTTCTCCATACCAAAGGCTTCCATACTGTTCAGCCACATTTTTTGTTGTGGATATGCTGGGTGGACGATTGGAACATGTTCTTCTGAGAATGTAACAGGTATGACGTCATCACTGAGCAATGGATGCCCTTTTTCCATAAATGCAGCTGCCAGCGTTGATTTTCCCGCTCCTGAATCGCCTACAATTGCATACGCTTTGCTATCTATTACGACTGCACTTCCATGCAGCGGGAGAACTTTTCTTTGCAGAAGGATCACGCCCATGCACGTACCGAGTATAAAAAAGCGAACTTTATCTTCATCCGTTCCATCCATTGGAGACACGAATATTTCTGTTCCATTCTTTATTAAATAAATAGCGACACCGGGGGCGCGGAACATAACAAAGTCTTCGTGATAAACAAATATATCATTCGGCTTTGCCCATTCTTTCCATAAGGAGCGTAAATCCGCTTGGATGATAAACACATCTGATAGTGGAACGTTCGTTTGTACATCCGGAAGTTGTGGAAAGTGAAAGTCCCCCGTCAGTGTCAATCCAAAGGCTTTATAAACTGTTTTCATTTTTCTTTCAAGCTGTACCATGGACATCACCTCCCCCCGGTTCGTCGTACATGTTCCATATGCTGAATAAAAGGTTTAATATAATCGTTCTTTATATAGAACTATAAATCCAAAAAAATATGCAGATTCAATTATGTGCTTAATAAAGAACGACTTATTATTAATATGAACGAAAACTTTCTAAATGTCAATACTTATTTTACCTTTTAAGCACCCGCATTTTTTAACAATTGGATGAGGGTATGTTTACTCGGATAATCTGATTTTTTAATTTGTGATATTACACCTTGGACATCATAAGTAACCCTATTAATGGAAGCCGTTATCGAATTATCTTCGACTTTAACCAATGCATAAGATGCTTTATCCATCCCATCAAAAGGCAAGCCAACACTTCCTGTATTCACCACGCACTTTCCATCTGTATAACGAACATACGGTTTATGAATGTGCCCATAAATACACATATCGGCATTTGGTCTAGTGAATTTTTCATTTAATTCTTGATTCGTTGCATCTGGTAATACGATATCGAACAAGCTGTCAGGTGTTGCATGAAAAGCGTGTATCCTGAACCCGTTAGCTTCTATGTTCAACTCTGTCGGCAAATTTTTTAAATACGTCATATTTTCTTCGTCTAATTTGGAAGTGGACCACTTCAGCTCCTGCGTCATTCCCTCAAGTGCTTCATCCGGAACTTCCCCAGCGTTTATTCCTCTAACCAACCACTCTTCCGCATTCCCTTTAATAACGTGCGCATGAAGAGATCGAATTAACTCAAGGGATCTTAGGGGATCCACACCTCGAAAACAAATATCGCCCAATACAGCAATTTGATCTACCTGTTTCTTTTCAATGTCGGCCAATACAGCTTCTAAAGCCGTTGCATTACCATGTATATCCGCAATAAAGGCAATGTTCATTCTACAACAGTCCTCCTAATACTATTTCGTAACAACCGTTTTTTCCTGCATCGTCTCCTGCCACGCACGTAAAGCTAGACTATCCGGAAGCTCTACATCTTCAAATGTAACAACCTTGCCCGCCTCAACAGATTGCTTTATTACAGCATCGACAAGTAAACCAATAGGTACATGATTGTTGTTGCTCGTCATGTCCACTGCTTCCCCCCGCACTTGAAAACTGCCGATTCCTTTATCAATTTTCTCCCCAGGTTGTAAACCATTCTTCGCAATTGCCGCAACACTGAATTTAGGACTTTCGCCATTATTTAATAATACGCCACCGCCATTAATAACACGTTTAATCGTTTTTACGATTTCCAGATGGCACAGGTGATAGTTTTGTAAAAGCGTATAATACGGACCTTCTCCCATTTTATAATAACGAAGCGTATCCTTTTGACGCGGATCGTGCTCCGCTGTAATAAATACTCCTGGTGGCGCTTTAGGAGCTAATACAAATTCACAAATCGCATGGTTTAATCGCTTTGCTTCTTCGGCAAGCTCTGCTCCTGTTTCATTTAAATCATCAGATGCCGGTGCAAGCAATCCGTCCTCAGCAATTCCTGCTCCTAACCCATTGGCAACGAGCGCTTGTTCAATCTGGACTTTCGTTCCGTCCGTGAAGGAAGTCGTCATATCAAGACGTACACCGTTTCTTTTGGACCAATATACCATATCCTCTGGATTCGGATCCAATTTTAAGAAGCCTTTTATATTTCCATAAACTAATGGCTTAAAGCCCATTTGAACAACATTTTCATGTAATGCGGCCAAACAGCCTGGCTGATCTCCTTCTGCCTCAGTAATAAATCCTCTCCGCGCAAAATAGGAACCCGTCGTCACTTGAAGTTCCGCATTCATTGTAATGACAGGAAGAGATGCGTTTATTGCTTTGTCAATAACTTCCGTTCCATAGATAACGTCTCCACTACATTCCACAATCAAATCACAGCTTTCCGTGAGTTCTTTTACATCGTTCGTTAAAACGTTAGGAAACGGGTAGCCTTCCATTGTACTTAAATCTCGGCGAGTAAGCACTTTCGCCAGCTCCATTTCGGTTTGTTTTTCAATTTCATAAGCTAATCCTTTTCCAATCAACCCTGTTCCAGCGATTCCAATCTTCGTAATTTTGCGCATAAATTTCCCTCCATAGCAGCATCTTCAAAAGATATAGCTGCAAAATTTAAACATATTATAAAACATTAATTTTATTGCATTGACGCGAACGACCCCGCCTTTTCTATCTCTAAAATGCCTCCATATTTATCTACTTGCTTCACAATGCGCTCCCATTTCACTAATTGCTTATACCAATTTAACGTGATCGTTTGCTCTGTTTTTTCGAGTGTACCGTTTTCTAGCGCCTTGTATATTTGCAACGCGCCATCTGCTGCCGTATATTTTGCCTTCCACCCAAGTCTTTCTTCAATTTTTCCAAAATCCACCCGATAGGAACGATGATCTGGCTCGCCATACCAATCAACTTTAACTTCAATTGGCAATGCGGTTGCTATTTCTTGTGCAAGCTCGCCAAGCTGATAATTATTTCGGTTGGATCCTACATTAAATATTTCCCCGTTAATAAGCTCCGGATCCGTTTCCAGCAGTAAACACATGACATCTGTCGTATCCTCGACGTGTACCATCGGCCGCCACTGCGATCCATCTCGCATCAAAGGAATAACTCCCTTTTCCCATGCGCCGAATGCCATTCCATTTACCGCAAGATCAAAACGCATTCGTGGGGAAGGACCATAAACAGTCGCCTGACGTAAAACAGTAACCGAAAAGTAATTATCCGCAAGCGGAAGAACGTCTTGCTCTGCCTTTTCATTTGCTTTCGCATAAACAGTTAAAGGATTTGTATTTGCTACTTCATCAACGATGACTTCTCGATCCTGAAATCCGTAAATACTACATGAGGATGGTAAAATATACTGCCTGACGCCCATCTTTTTTGCAAGCGTTGCTGCACGAACCCTCGCAGAATGGTTAATTTCATATGTCACTTCCTTAAACATTTCACCTGATGGGTCATTAGAAATGGCAACCAAATCTATCACAACATCCACTGTCGAAAAATGTTCCTCTGTTAAATGACGGCAATCTTCCTGCAACATCGTCAAATTTGAATGTGGTACAAGTTTATCCAATCCAAAGTAAAAACGATCAATTGCTGTAACACGATAACCTCTATCCAGTAATTTCGGCACCAATACACTCCCAATATAGCCACCGGCACCTGTCACGAGTACATGCTGCATAATAACTTCCCCTCCTCGATAATACTTCCATTTTCATTTATTACATGCTGTCTTTGTTTTTCCAACATTTGATCGGCAACATAGCTCAAAATTACAGCAGTAAACACACAACTTCTCAATTTATCCCACCACAAATTGCAAATTAATCATAGGGCTTTTTGCTGAACATCTGCCCGGTTTTCAAAGGTAAAGTTCATTGTTGCTTCTTTTAATAAAGGCTGTTTTCTGTCCTTTTCCGATAAAATCGGATTTGTTACAGGCCAATTAATTGCAAGAGCGGGGTCATCCCAACGTATCCCCCGATCATTTTCTGCGGAATAATACGCGTCCACTTTATATTGAACATGTGTGTTCTCGGCTAATGTACAAAACCCGTGTGCAAAGCCTTGTGGAACGAGCAGCATCCGGAAGTTATCACCATCCAATTCAACCCCTACCCATTCACCAAATGTCGGTGAGCCTTTTCGGATATCAACAGCTACATCATAAATAGATCCCGTTATCACACGAACAAGCTTCGTTTGCGCCATTGGAATAAGCTGGTAATGAAGCCCGCGAATAACACCTTTATCCATAGAAAGCGAATGATTATCTTGCAGAAAATCATAATGAAGTCCTAATTCTGTAAATGTTTTTGAATTAAAACTTTCCATAAAAAAACCCCGGTTATCCGTAAATACTTTCGGCTCCAGGATTTTCACACCATCTAGTTTTGTATTAATTATTTTCATTCATCGATCACCCTTTCGTTTAAAAGACTGTAATATTTCGTATCAGCTTTTTGATCATTTTCCCCTATGGTCAGATCCATTCCAAGCATCGTTATGAAGACTCACTGCGCGAGCAATTGATCTGTTCTTTTCACTTTGTTCATCTCGATGATTTGCAGTAAATATTGTCCGTATTCACTCTTTTTTAATGGCTCTGCCAACATCCTTAATTTCTCCTCAGAAATATATCCCTTATGGAAAGCAATCTCTTCCAAACAAGCGACCTTTAACCGCTGCCGTTTCTCAATAATTTCGATGAACTGAGAGGCTTCAAGCAACGTCTCATGGGTACCTGTATCCAACCAAGCAAAACCGCGCCCTAACAACTCGACATGCAAATTCCCTGCTGCTGCATATTCCTTTAAAACATCGGTAATTTCCAACTCACCACGAGCAGAAGGGGTTACCCTTCTTGCAATATCAATCACGTGATTATCAAAGAAGTATAAACCTGTAATGGCATGATTAGATTTTGGACGTTCCGGTTTCTCTTCAATCGATAAAACCTTTCCTCGTGAATCAAACTCCACTACCCCAAACCGCTCCGGATCCTTTACATTGTAACCAAAAACAGTAGCACCTTTTAGTTGATTACGGACCCGCTCCAGATGAAATGTGAATTCATGCCCATAAAAAATGTTATCCCCAAGAATTAAGGCCACGTCATCCGTACCAATAAAATCCTCCCCAATTATAAATGCTTCCGCCAGTCCGTTCGGCTTGTGCTGGATTTGATACGTAAGCTCAATACCAAGCTCCGATCCATCACCAAGCAGTTGTCTGAACCTAGGCGCATCCTCAGGTGTTGCGATAATTAAAATTTCACGTATTCCAGCAAGCATCAGCACAGAAATTGGGTAATAAATCATCGGTTTATCATACACCGGCAACAACTGTTTCGATATAGATCGGGTTAACGGGTATAGCCTCGTTCCGTTGCCCCCTGCTAAAATTATTCCTTTCATCGTATAAGATCCTCCTTGTTAGTTTTAAATGGCAAAATAAAAAACATCTCCATTCGATAGAGACGCTTCATTTGGTTCACTATTACCAGTTGTTATATTTAGTTGTATTTGAATATTTATAGTACTCTTAATCTAGATAGTTTAAGTGTTAACTGTATAGGATTTTAGATTAAAAGTGATTCCCCCTTATCGAATGAAAATTCTGATTTGCGATCCATGTTTTCTTCAAGTAACATAAATCTACTTATCCAAGTCATGACCTCATCTATACATATCTTTCCTTTTTTCGAGTTAATTTCATCCAATTTAAGAACGATTAACTCTATGTAAAATATGTAACGGTAAGTTTTAGGTTCCTGTAAATTATACGTGTGTTTAAAGTCAATATTCGTTTTCAACTTTTCATAATATAAGTCAAAACTTCCTCCCACCACTCCGCTTAATTTTTTTATCTCTACATTATTTACCTTATTAAACCCCCCTTTAATCGAAGCCAACATAAATAAAAAATAGTAAATATCAAAATACATACTTCGTTTGCCATAAGTATTCCAATCAATCACACGAGCACTTTTATTTATTAGAATGTTACCTTCCCAAAAATCCCCATGTGAAGATGCTAGAGCTATTTCATCTACTTTATTATTTTTTATCATAGATTTTGTATAACACAGAAATTTTTCGATCTCTTGATATCTATACGAAGAGTTAGAGTCTTTCAATTGAATTTCCCTTAATAAGGATTTAACGCATTGTAATTTTTCATGTGTATATTTTTCAATCTTTACTAGCTCCGGAGTAGTTGAAAATGATATGTTCTCAAGAATAGGAAATACCTCAGAGTAAACCCTATCAAGGTTATTGATACTATAAGAAGGTCTTTTAAGATTAATATACTCTTCTACAATGTAATATTCATCTTTGTCCCAAGTAATTATATTTGGTGCTAGTTTACATACAGTTGACTTTTGAATATTGCAAATTAAGGTTTCAATGTCTTCTGGGGGGGTGTGTTTAGAAAAACTGGTTAATACTAATTTGTCTTTTAAGTTGAAAATTTTTTGTTCTCCTTGTCGTAATTGTAGTAATAAGTTTCCGTAATAGTTAGTTTCTATACTTAAAATTGTAGATTTATTTCTTTTATATTCTTTTTTCCTTTCATAAAATTTTACTGTGAAATTTAACACTCGAATTGCCCTAAGTACAATGGCAGGAAATAAATTTAATACACGATTTCTCGGCTTCCTCTCAAAAAAAGTAAATGGGTTCGTCTTAGTAAGTAAATCAAGATAAAGCCTTAATATGCTTTGTTCTACATTAACAAATAATTGGTTTTCAATTAGAATAAAATAACTCTTCCTAACCATCATTTAAAGCCCCTTTTACAAACTATTAATTTTACAGTTTGTAGATTGGTTTGTTCGTGTTACTGCATCTTTAAAGCTTTCATCATCACTAAAATTACCCTCGATACATTTTAAATGATGGATTTTTCAAGGTTATCATTAACAAGCCTTCCTTTATTCAACCTAAATACAATGTCACAATTTTCTATTGTACTTAACCTATGGGCAATAATAATTAAGGTCTTTTCTCCTTTTAATCCATCAAACGCCTTCATAATTTCCTTTTCTGTTTCATTATCCAAGGCTGACGTTGCTTCATCCATAAATAAAATCTCAGGATTGTGATATAGGGCTCGTGCTATTCCTATGCGTTGTCGCTGACCACCGGAAAGTCTCACCCCACGTTCTCCTACCGATGTTTCTAATTTATCCGGAAGCCCTTCAACAAATTCTTTGAGTTGTGCCTGCTCTAAAGCCCGCCAAACTTCATTATCATCGATGGAGTTACTATCAATTCCAAAAGCAACATTACCACGGATCGTATCATCCGAAAGGAATATTGATTGTGGGATGTAACCAATTTTTTGCTGCCATAATTCCTTTTGATCATGTAGAGTTTTTCCATCTACCAAAACATTACCTTGTTCTGGACGAAACAGCCCTAAAATTATATCTACAAGTGTTGTTTTTCCAGCACCCGATTCCCCTATAAATGCAACTGATTGCCCAATTGGTATAGTTAAAGAGATATCTTTTACTGACCACTCCTTTTGTTCCGGATAGCAAAAGGATACTTCATTTAACTTTATTGAATCCTTAAATGTTTTTTCTCCTTTATTAATTACTATTGAATTTTTATTAACTTTTATATTCCCATCTTTATTCGAAAACAAATCATCATAGACAACTGTTAATGCAGGCTGATTGTATCGAATACTTGTTATAAGCGACATTACACGGGTAATAGAAGGCATTAATCGGAAAGATGCCATAGCAAATAGGGCCATTGTCGAAATGAGTTGAGCTATACTTGTTCCTTGAAAAACGATGATTAGCATTGTGATTAGAACGATAGATACTAACAAGGTTTCGATAAATAACCTTGGTACTAGTTCTAACATCTTCATATACCGACTATTGTTAGCCCTGATCTGACTTTGTGCAGTGTAGGAATTGATAAAGAATCCTTCTTTACCTGAAACTTTAACTTCTTTACTTGCCCCTAACCCTTGATTTACCCATTTAATCATCGTTCCATTTACCTTTTGCTGTTCTTTCCCAAGTCGACTTATTTTCTTACGCAGAAATGCAAAAAATAAAAAAACACTTCCTCCTAATAGGACAGAAGCTACTGTAGTGGCTATTGGAGCAGTCACCAATAGTAATATTAAAATACAAGTAATAACCAAAAACTCTGTCAACAATTGAAAACTCGCCATGATTATACCTTGAAATACCTTAGATACCTCTCCATTTATATTACGAAGTAACTCTGCACTATTTCTTTGCAAATGGAAGGAATATGGTTTTGTTAAATATTCTTTAAATAAATTGCTAGATAGCTTAACTTGTTGATTTAAAATGACTCTAAACTGTGCATAATTAAAAAGTAGTAAGTATAGATTTTTTAAAACGAAAACAGCCAGTAGCCCTATTACAGAAAATATAATAAAAGATGTTGTTGATTGAAATTCAAACAAGTCGTAAATATATGACAAAACAGCTTGTTCCTGGATAATTTCAGGATTTGTTATAATTCCGACAAATGGAACAATTAATCCAATCCCTATTGTTTCAAATATAGCTGCCACTATCATCAAGAAGAATAAAACTAAAAATTTTCTCTTCTCTCTTCTGTTGAAAAGTAGCATCAACTTTTTGATTGCCTTTTGCAAACTTATCACACCTTTTTCGAGATTGATTATATTTTTATGGAGCGATACATGATAATTTACAGTAATAATTTATCTAGTCTTTCAAACTGATTAGCAGCTTCAGACAAATACCTTCGATTATTTAATCTGTTGTTTAGTAAAACTTTTATTACTTTTTCAATTTCAAGATCCTCGATATTTTTAATAAAGCTACAATCACTTTCAATCTTTAAGTCTTCTAAAGCGTTGAATGTTTTATCGCTATATACTATTGGAAATACAGGCTGATCAAATAACAATCCTAAAATTATAGAATGAAATCTTATACCTACTATAGACATGCATGATTCAAATTCATACAGAAAAGAATCTATATCTTCACCATAATTAACAACTTGTATGTGCTTCTTGTATGAACTATCAAGGCTTTTTAACAAATATTTTATTGCGCGTATATCACCTTCCCTTTCACAAAAGGAAAATAGTTTTATATTATGGCCGAGCTCTACACACTTTTTTATTATATCCCCTATTTTTTCAATATATTTGTCCTGGTATTCTTTTAAGCCGTTTCTATTCTGGATATCAATAATTGAAAACCCAATACAATTATCTTTTGGTTGAGAATAGCTTTTTTCTAAATTAAATACTATATCTGGTGCATATCTGATATTGTCAGGATCCTTAAAGAGATTAAAGGAGTATGTATCCCTAAAACATACGTCATCAAACTTAGTGAAAAAGTCCATATATTTTTTTCGGTATAGGTCTTCCTTAAAAGGTCCAAAGTTCGCACCTAGAATATACGTTTTTTTACCTGCTTTTTTGAATTTACTCGGTAAGTATTCTCGCTTTTTTAATACTTCTTCCCAACCTTTAGTTTCCATAAAAATAGATCCACCTATAATAACTAATGCATCGTAGTTCTTATAATTCAAAAATAGGCTGTGTATTTTATCGAATAAATTATATGTCAGGTTTCCTACATTTAGACATAGTGACTTAATTATCTTTACGTTTTTGTAACTTCTGAATAAAATATTATAATTTTTGTTTGCTGTTCGTAAGTGAAAGGTCACATTTGGGTATCTTTCAATAAGTACCTTTAGAAATAGGTCATCACCTAGATTCCGAGCAAAGTATGCATCGACTAATATTCTCTTTTTTATCACTACTTTCACCTCTAAACAGTATTATGAAGCCTCGTTTCTAATAGATTTAGTCCTGAACATACTTTTCAATTTAATAACTCTACCTTTACCCATGAACTTGTTTTTAAAGTTTAACTTTAATTTAAAACCAATAGACATAATTTTTGATGATAACGGTATCTTAAAGTTTTGGCGTAGCATTTCATTATGTATTTCTTTTAAGTTATCTTCACTTTGCTTTTTGGCAATTATCGTCGCAATAAAGTTATTCCTATTAGAGTAATAAGCTTCTAAGTTAAATACGTTTGAATAACGTCGTATTTCCCCTATAACTTCCAATGTTAATAACGTTCTTAAACACTTTGGACATTTACCACAGTTATTCTCTTCATAAAAACATACATTCAAATATTTATAAGAAGGTTCATATTTTGCAACAAGCTTCGTTTTCTCTACTCTGGTCATCATAGGGCAAGAGGAATAAAAGCGAATGGTTTCAGTCGATAGCATACTCATATTAAAGATGTCATAACCATTTGTGTTTTTTTTGTTTAGCTTAAAACGTGTAATTGGTACACTGGAAGAATAGTAATAAACATTAAATAATCTTTGTAGTATTAAAACAGCCGACAAACTTCTCAATGTATTCGTTTGTTCAAAATTCATCATAAGTATTTCACTAATATTACTGTCTACCGTAATAAATTCCTTATTAACTTCTTCAGCGTATTTTCTGGTTATTTCAGCTCTTTCTTTAAACAAATCCCTAGCCCTCTCCCCTCCGTTATCACCATGAGAGCCAACATTAAAAAATGTAAAGTAATTAATTTTATATCCTTCTGGACAATCGTCATTTAAGTGATCAATAATGGTGGCAAATGAATCAACACCACAAGAAAGACCCGTACCAACAGCCCCTTTGTTTTTTATTGGATCATGACGTAGTAGATTACACGTTATTTTAATTTGTTTATACCCATGAATTTTAACTAATAATGGAATTAAATAGTTGTTAATAGAATAATACAGATTCTGAGAGAGTGGCGCCAAAATCCGCATATCACTCCCATGTTTTAAAGCATAAAATAATAAACCAACTACAAAACCATCAGCTGTTTCATCGGTTAAATATTCACCATATTTATCATCAATCTCATACCATAAAATGTTTTCATTTAAATTATGTTCAAAGACAGCTGTTACTCTTGTACCGGAATTGGTCTTAACGATTTTCGGCTTATAAATATTTATCATTAAATTAGTCAACTCCTAAAAATCGTTACATTGTAACATATTTGTTTTGTGCACATTTTCATGTGTAATGTTTAACTGAATTTGGCCCCTTAGTTAGCAAAATATATATGTTATAAAACTTGTAAAATAAACTTCCTAATAAGTAACTACTAATTAGTAAATTGGAAATTACTCTGATTTTAAGAGGCTCTTTCAACATTAATTCCTTGAAGTATTTGTTCTTTTTAATGTTTATCCCGGTTCCCTTCCAATTTTTAAATAATGTTTTGCTCACTTTACCTTTTTTGTTATAAATTATATCTCTGTTAACCCAGAAGGTGTGAATGAAGGATAAAAATTCAAATTCCTCTTTATTATGATTGTATATATTATTGTTTCTCAAATCTTGTTGAATAAAATTAGTTGCTTTTCCCACCTCTAATAATGTAGATGAAACAGAGTTAGTTGCTGATGTATTTCTAGCAGTAAAGTAATAGTATAGGTATTCATCAATAAGACATACTATTGGATTATGCATACCAAGGGAGCATGTAAAAGCTAAATCCTCTGCTTTAACAATATCGTTAGGAAAGTTTATATTACTGTTTATGATAAATTTTCTTTTTATGAACTTACTCCATAATGATGGGTTTATCTTACTAGTCATAATCATCTTTAAAAAATCGTCTCCTACCAACATTTGATAACTGATGTTTTTAGACGAGCTTTTTTTTATTGATTCGCCATCCGCAAAATAAAATTTATAGCATACAATATCGTAATCATTTTGTTTAGCCTTTTTATATAAAATTTCAATGGCATCTTCAGCTAGCCAATCATCACCATCTACAAAAAGTAAGTACTCTCCTTTTGCCTCTTTAAAGCCAATCTCCCTTGCCTTCATTGCTCCTTCATTACTTTGATTAATTACATTTATCCTAGCATCCTTCTTTTTCACTTTCTGAATTTCATTCAATGTATTATCTGTAGAACCATCGTTAACTACTATTATTTCTATATCTTTGAAAGATTGATAAATGAGAGATTCTATACATTTCCTTATGTGGTTTTCAATATTGTATGCAGATACAATTAGACTAACTCTTGGCATTTTACTAGACTCACCTCTATTACATTTAGCTTTAATGCTAAACTTCATTTTTGTGATTTTTTTGCGAATAAGCTAATACATTATTATTTCGCCCCAATATATAAGAAAGCTTTTTTCTAGCCTTAATAAACCCCTGGTATACAGTGGGATGAATTAAAAATAGCTTAAGTTCCATTCTATTTTTTTCTTTCAAGATATTTTTATAAGTATAAAATTCCGCTCTAAACTCTCTTTTCAACTTTTCCATAACGTCCTTCTCAACCGGAAAGTACTTTTGCACTAAATAATAATGAATGATAATTAAATGCAAATAAGTATTCGACCCCATTTGAAGTAATTCATTATATTGTTTTAACTCAAAAAATAAAACACGATCTTTAATTGCTTCTAAGGCCTCAAGTCTCTTAAGATTATATTTTTGATTTGTAATACTATTTTCGTTATGAAAGTAGTAATATAAAACCGCATCTGTGAAAACAAATTTTTGTGCAGCTTGAATAATATGGTGAATTACAAATTCATCATCGTTCACTTTTCCATCCGGATAGCGAACATGTTTAAAAACTTCTCTCTTATATAATTTGTTCCAGGGAACAACAGTTACTAAATTATTTTCATTAAATAAGTTGTTAAATGCTTCTTCTTTATGAAAAGTGTGCGTTTGCTGTTTGGTTATCGTTTTATTGCTCTCTATTATATGTTCATTTATGTTTGCGTTGTAGACTTTTGCTATCTGACACATAGAGATATCGGCGTTGTTTTCATGAAGGTGCTTTTGCAGAATTTCAAACATTCTTGGATGTATACTATCATCAGAGTCAACAAATCCGATTAGTTCACCACTTGCCATGTCCAAACCTTTATTTCTAACCGAAGATAAACCTACATTTTTTTGGTGAACCACTATGATCCTTTCATCTAGCTCAGCAAATTTATCACATATTTCTGGGCTCTTATCTTTAGAGCCATCATTAATAATAATGATTTCGAGGTTTTGATAAGTTTGATTTAATATACTACTAAAACACTTCTCAATGAATGCTTCCCCATTATAGACAGGGACAATGACAGTGATTAATGGCTGCATATTTGTATCCCCCCTCCTATACAGCAAACGATAAGTTATTTCTACCCCTTCTAGCAAGATTCATATTCAAGTATTATTAACTATTTAATACGAATCGATTTCTAATATAATAAATCACCAACGTCAGCTTAGGTAGTCTAGACCAGCATTGAATTAAATAAGTCTCCTTTTTAGATACATATTGATTATCTACAAATAAAGGTTTCCATAAAATAAGTTGATGTGTCACGATTTTCAATGCATTTCTTCGTACATCTTTATTTTCTTTCATAATATCTATGACCAGTCCTCTAAGGGATTTATAATAGTCTGCCGCCATAATATCCAGTACACACTTAGATGTATTGTTTTGTTTTAAATAATCCATTGACTCGCGAAAATTTTGTATAATATCTAACCGTTTATTACTGTACTTCGCTAACTTCTTCCTAGTCATACTTTCTGAATGGATTACATAGAAGTATAGTCGCTCTTCAGTAAATATTACTTTATTGGCTTGGAGAATAAGACGATACTGTACAGCAGCATCTTCAAAATTTCTATCAACCGGGAAACTAACATTCTTAAATAATTCCCTTCTATACAGCTTATTGCACAAGCCATACCCCGTAAGTTTACCTCTGTACATTTTAAACAAGGCCTCTTCATTGCTCATTAAATGAACCTTAGTACTAATAGTAGGTGTACCTAATATTTGACTATTTTCGTCTACTAGATAATTCATACATGTACTTATGTCAGCACTGTTTGATTCGCAAAGGTCAAATAACTTAGCAAGCATTGTTGATTCAAGCTGATCATCGCCATCAGCCATAAGAATGTATTTTCCAGTCGAAGCCTCAATAGCACGATTGCGCGCTGCCGACACTCCTTGGTTAGGTTGATAAATATATGTTATCCTCTTATCCTCCTGCTCATAGTACTTACAAATTTCACTGCTTTGATCTGTAGATCCATCATCAATAATTATTAACTCGAAGTCTGTAAATTCCTGATTTAATATAGATTCTATACACTTCTCCACATATTTTTCCAAGTTATATACAGTAATGGAAATACTAATAGAAGGAGAGTTCATTCTTTTTTCCCCCTTTTACCCTATAACCTCTCAACCTACTTTTTGCGCATGCATAAGTTTTCTTTTGATTAAACAGTGCTTTGTTTTCTTGATGTATTTCTTTCAAAATATGTATTTCTTTCTTTAAAATTTACAGGAGTTAGCTGTCCTACGTTTTCTCTTTTTAAAGCTTCGCCAAATTTGATTCTCAATTTTGGATTTTCTATTAACTTTACGATACTTTGTAGTAACTCCTGTACATCTACTCCTGAAATTAACCCCGTCTCTCCATTTTTAATCTGCTCTGCGGCACCTGCTGTATCAGTTGCCACAATAGGTTTTTTTAAAGCACGTGCTTCTGCGATGGTTAAACAGTAGCCCTCATGCCTGGAAGGTTGGACATAGATATCACTTTGACGTATATAAGGATAAGGATTGCTTTTTAACCCTTCTAATATAAATGAGTCTTCAACGTCTAATTCCTTTATCAAGTTTTTAATATGCACCATCCATTCACCCTCACCAATCCAATGCCACTGTATGTTATACCCAAGCTTTTTTAATTCGTAGAGTACCTTTACGGCTATATCCGGTCCCTTCTCTTTCATAACCCTTGCTACCGTTACAATTTTAAGAGTTGAAGAAGTGTTGAACACGTCTTCTTTTTCTGCAAACTGAGTAATTGTAGAAACCGGAAGAGAGCTTACCTGAGTCTCTATTTTATTGCTTAATGTCGGTATTTTTTCTTTTAAGTTAGTTGCAGCAGTTTTTGAAACTACAAATATGCGATTGAATGACTTATACATTTTCTTCGCAAACCACAGATCGAATCCTATTTGATTTACATCAAAATGTATCCATTGGTGCTTTTCTGCTGCCTTCACCCGGGTTGCAATATAGTATGTGATTATATCCATTGGTCCTGCGTAGGCTACTGCGATGTCGTACTCATCTTTCATCATTGGGACTTTCTTAAATATTATTTTAAACAACATTCGCCTGTCTTTAGTTACTCGTATATAGCTTTGGAGAGCAAATAGAAAAAGCGCCTCTTTATATCGGCGCTTATACAAATGTTCTTTTATTTTTTGTTTTGGATTATAAGAAAGGTGTCGAAGATGTCGACCAACTTGCGGGAAGTCTTTCATTTCCTTTATAGTTACATGTTTAGGTATATCCTGATAAAAACCACCCTTTTTTTGTAACAGTAAAACTGTAATATCATATTCTTCTTTCGGTAGTTCATGAAGCATATTCAAGAAAGCTCGTTCTGTTCCTCCCACATTCATACTTATCAGCATAAATAGGATTTTTTTCTTCATATTTCCTACTCTCACCCTTTTCATTAAGTCCCAATAAGTTTATAAAAGTTCTGAAGCTCTTCTACGTTACCCTTTTTCTCTTTCTTTTGATAAGCTATAATTCGTTCCTTTAATTCATGATTTTCAATCAGTTGCTGAATACCTGCTGCCACAGCTTCTGGTTTCATATCTACAACGATTCCGTTTTTACCCTCCATCATCTGACTATGCACGGCATCAAAACGTGTGGTGACAATAGGTGTGTTTAGCATTCTTGCTTCTGCAAGTGCTATGCCATACCCTTCAAATCTCGATGTCTGGACATATAGATCAGCTTCTTTAATGTAAGGATATGGATTCGATTTAACTCCCAAGAGTATCATTTCCTCTTCCAGCCCAAGCGACTTGATCTGCTCCCGTATCTCTTTTTCCAGAGGGCCTTTACCAAGCACATACCATCGAAACGATATTCCAGATTGTTTGAGTCTTGAACATGCTTCTATAGCAATATCATAGCCCTTTTGCCTTGCGATTCGGCCAATAGTTAATATCCTAATTCCATTAAAATTATCTTCATATCCTTTTCCGCTTATAGCCATTTTATTTATCAATTCTGGGTTGGTAATATCATAAATCACTTCTAGCTTATTTTCTACAGGTAAGTTATTTGCTAGAAAGATTTCCTTTGTTTTCTCAGAGACAGAAATGATCTTATCCATATTGTTATAATGCTTCATCTGAAATGTTCTTTCAATTCCCTTTAAGTTATAGCTGACGTTGACCCACGCATACTTTTTATCCGCTAATACCTTTTCGGACACATAAAACGTTGGAACCCCTTGAGCATATGCAATTGCCACGTCATAGTGTTTTTGATTAGATGGAATAACCGATCCAATACTTTCCCAAAATAACCTAGCTTTTGTAATATTATTTGGCTTACCTATCCTCAACTTAGACGAATAAAAAAGCCTCGCTGATGTATAGCGAGGAGGAAATAAAAAAGCAGTTTTCCAAAGCGGCTTTGAAGAAAAGTACGTGTATTTAAATGGTGGTAATATCTTTACCTCCTTTGGAACAAGCGTTTCCAATTCTCCTCCATACAAAAATAATTGAAGATCTACATCATACAAATCATAATCAATTAAACTTAAGAGAGTAACTAAACTTTTTTCAGCTCCTGCACACGCAAGTGAATCAATAACAAACAACAACTTTTTTTTATTCATAACTGCTCCGCCAATTTCTTGTTCTCTAGGCGTGATATCAATAGTTTATGAATGGATGGACTAATCCGGAAAGCACCGTAAACAATCTTTTTCTTTATACTTACTCGCGGATTATTCATCAATCTAAAAAACAGCTTATTATATAATTTTTTAATTTCTTTACGTCTATCATTAGCATTCGGAAGTTCCTTTTGGGATTGTAAATAATACCAGAAAAAATGCTCTGAAAAATGAAGAAGTGATTTTTCTTCCACATCTTTTAGCTTTTTTTCTCTAAAGAAAATAGCACGTTCATATAGTGCCAATAATTTATCAAACTTTTCTATAGTCATTGGTATTGGTGTGACACTACCTTTACGCCCCTCACAAACGACATAATAGTAAAGAGGTTCATGAACATAAACAACTTCAGCTGCAAGATACAAAAGTTTATGAGCAACAAATTCATCATCGTCAACATAGCCTATCGGGTATTGAATACTTTTAAAAAGAGTTTTTCGGTACATCTTGCTCCATGGAACGGAAAACAAACGGTCTGTATCATATAGACCATTCAAGGCCTCAGCACCGGAAAAAGTCGTTACAGAATAGTCTTGGACTGGGTCTTTCCTACGATTCTCATTCTTATCTTCTCCCTCTTCTATCGGATGAAAATTACATAGTACAATATCAGCCGCAGTAGTAACCATTTGATCGTACAATACTTCTAGCATTTGCTCGTGGAGAAAATCATCACATTCGATAAAAGTTATGTACTCTCCGGACGAATGAGAGATACCGATATTCCGTGCTGCACCAATATCTCTATTTTCACTATGTATTACCGATATTCTCGAATCAAGATTTGAATATTTATCGTAAATTATCCTATTATTATCTTCGTGCCCATAATCAACTAAAATAAGTTCGAAATTAGTAAAAGTTTGCTCTAATACAGATTTGATACAGAGAGGCAAGTTTAATCCATCATTATATATAGGTGCAATTACACTTATTTTTGGCATAGCATAGATATCCTCCAATTCCTGAAAAGTTTGTATCACCAGCACCAGTGTTTGCCTTGTTAAGTTTTTCTCCCTAAGTCAGTAAACAAATGTTTATGAATATAAGGACTAAAGCGAAAAACGCTATATACAACTTTTTCTCTTTTATTAGTCTGGCGGCTTTTAATTATTCTAAAAAATAACTGATTGTAGATTTTTTTAATTTCAGTACGTCTATCATCTGCTTTTGGTAGTTCAATTTGTGAATTTAAATAATACCAGAAAAAATATACCGTAAAATTATCTAATGCCTTCTCTTCTAGTTCTGGTAAATTTTTTAACCTAAAAAACTCTGCCCGATCATGTAAAGCGAGCACCTTATCGAACTTTTTTTCTGTCATTGGGGAATGAGTAGTACTTCCATTACGTATAACATAAAAATATAATGGGACATGAACATATACGGTTTTTTTTGCTTCATAAAGCAGTCTATGTGCTGTAAATTCATCATCATATAAGTAACCGTCGGGATATTTCACGTTCTTAAATAGTTCTTTTCTATATAATTTGTTCCATGGTACAACATAGGTATGACCTTCCTCATATAAACCATATAAAACTTGCCTGTTTGTATAAGTTGATACGGTATAATCTTCTAGTCTGTCTTTCCTTTGATCCTCAATACCCTCTTTTGTAGGGAGAAAATCACACATAGCAATGTCCGCCTTGTTGGTAACAATTTGCTTATAAAGAATTTCTACCATCTGTTCGTGAAAGTAATCATCACAATCGATGAAAGTAATATATTTACCAGAAGCATGAGCAATGCCGGTATTACGAGCAGCGGCAATACCGGCATTGTTCTTGTGTATAACGACTATTCTTTCATCCTTCTTTGCATATTCCTCACAAATGCGTCCACTATTATCAGTAGACCCATCGTTAACGAGTATTAATTCAAAGTCCTCGAATGTCTGCTCTAATACAGAATTAATACACAATGGTGTATATGCCTCTAAATTGTAAATTAATGCGATAATACTTACTTTTGGCATAATTGTGCCTCCAGTCATTAAGTAAGTTAACCCCTTAATATTTTCTTATTCTTTGCTGAAATATAACATTGATAATTTATCATCAACAGTTGCAACTTCACTTTCCAAGATAGTTGTTTTGATTTTGAGATATCTTTAAAATGTTTTCTCACTTCACAACTAATCCGAGCGAATTGTTCGTTAGCGTCTTGTTTATCTGTAATTTCCCTTAAGATTGTTTGAACATTGTCTATTGACCACCAAACAAACCTCATCCAAACTTCCCTCATTAATTGTGGATAGATATCGTTAATAGTATTTATGATTTCATCCCACGCTTTATAGCTATCAATTCTACCCTTATGAAACTTTGTCGTAAGAATGCTTTTCTCTCTATACCGGTAAATATAACCCGTTTTAGGGGTGTTAACGATGCGTTTTGCATTTAAAAACAGCTTATATGAAACAGCCAAATCTTCATGGATTCTACCTTCAGGAAAAGTAATATTATTAAAACAATGGCGCCGATACAGCTTATTCCATAATGCAAATCTGTATATTTTCCCTCGAAATAACTCTCGTAATGCATCTTCCTGCGGGAGCACGAGTATTCGATTGGCCTCTCTAAATTGTGTTACTTCGTCTTCAAACTGGCGGGCATATCCACAAATCGAGATATCACTGTCATTCTCTTTTAATATGTTCTCTAAATTCTCAAACATATCCGGTAGAATCCAGTCATCACTATCTACAAATCCGATCATCTCTCCGGTTGCATTTTTAATCCCTGTATTTCTTGCTGCACTTACCCCTTTTGAGGATTGATGAATAACGATTATACGCGGATCTATTTTTGCAAAAGCTTCGCAAATAGATGGACTGTTATCAGTTGATCCATCATTGATTAATAAAATTTCCAGCTCTTTTTTTGTTTGATTACAAATGCTTGATAGACATTTTTCTAGATAATTTTCCACGTTATAAACGGGAACAATAACACTTATCACAGGATTCATTTATTCAATCCCTCACATCCCGATTTTTTCTTTTACAATGGTTGAAGAGACGCCGGCTGTATACGGAAAGTAAACAACATCGACATCGACTTTTTTAAACTTTTCCTCCAGTTTCATAAAAAGAGCATCTCCTTTCCAATCGTCCCCAACAAATAAGACGTTAAAAAGAAAATGCTCCCAAGCGATATATTTATCTCGGTTTTTCTGTGGTACTACTTGATCGACATATTTCAGTCCTTCGATGATTTCCATTCTCTCCTCAAACGGAATGACCGGCCGCTTTTGTTTGTATTCCATAACAAGTTCATCTGTGCTTACACCAACAATTAAATAATCGCATTGTGCCTTTGCTCGCTTTAATATATTTAGATGCCCAACATGAAATAAGTCGTACACGCCTGTTGTATAACCAACTTTATACTGCTTCATTCACTTCCACCCTTTCCGTTCCAAAACAAACTTTTTCAATCCGTTTCATTACTTGTGCACTAGCATATCCTTTTTCATATGTTTCGATAGCTTTTAAATATATCTCTACTTTCTTTTGGTATGCTTCGATTTCAAATTGCTCTATTACCTCAACCAATTCTCGTTCGCTCTTTACCTTTGTAAATGGTAAATCGTCCAGTTGAAAATACATTTTCCGTTCCTTCTTTGTATATTGTTCAACGTCTGGAACGTATAAAAAGCAAGGGCGTCTTGTTAATGCAAAATCAAATATAAGCGAAGAATAGTCGGATATAACAATATCCGCTAAATAAAGTAGCTCTTGCATATCGTTATATTCAGAAACATTCACTGCGCTTTCACCCTGAATGAACGACTCGCCTTTCGCAGCTGCGTGCGGGTGCAGTTTGACAAGCAGCTTCCATTCTCCTCCAAACCGACTTTCCAATGCTTGTAATAAAGCAGTTGTCGGCAAGTTATACATTTCATTCGCGTCATCCTTCCTGAAGGTCGGTGCATATAAAACCACTTTCACATCGGAAGGAAGGGCGAGCTTTCTCCGTATTGCTTCCATTTTTCCGGCAGGTTGATTTAATAACAAGTCATTGCGCGGTGTTCCACATTCCAATATTTCCCCTTTATACCAGAATGCACGCTGGAAAATAGATGTGCTGTACTTGCATCCCGACAACAAAAGATCGCATTTACGAGCATCTTTTTTTGCCATATGAACATAAGAAGAAGGAAGCATTTGCTGGGCATCCTTTTCGATCTGTTTTAACCGTAAGGAACTATGCCATGTTTGAATGTAATATTGATCCTTTCTTTTCAGGAAAAAATCCGTCGTTCGGTAATTGGTAATAATCACTTTAGCTGTACACAGTTCATAGAAATAGCTTAGGGACATCGTTTTTACCTTTCTCACCTTTGGCAGAAACGGCGACTTGGATAAATCGTTGAATGCCCATACGAGATCGAACGTTCCGCGCGGATAATTTGCCTGAATGTATTCGGTTATATATTTCGGGTTACACCCATATTGCGAACCGTAATAACTGAATAGAAAAATTTTATTTTGCTTCATTGGCAATAAGTTAAAAAATTTAATAAGGGCCAGAGCTGCCAGTTTTTTAAAACGATACATTTAGTCCACCTGCCTTAATCCTGCCGGCTGAGTTGTAATGTTCATTTTTCTTAGAAGTTTTCTCATAGCAAGGTATACTAGATTTGCATTCGGATGAAACGAAAACAAGTGCAGCTGCCGACTTAAGTCGCGATCGTTTTTCACGGCTTTTTTCAAGTTGTTCATATGGTCTTTAATATATTCTTTTATTTCATTACGATAGATTCCAAGCGTATCTTTCTCCTTATTGAACACAAGCAAATAATAATGAAATAGATTCGTTTTCAACAGTAGTTTATACGATTCATTCGTCAGCCACGCATATTTTTTTTCAATAAACGCGTGACGTTCCTTCAAGCCGTCAATGATATCCAGGTTCCGCGCCGAGTATGTGGTCACGATGCTGTCATCCCGTTGCCTGTAATAATATAACGGTTCATGTAATAACACATAAGCACGCACACGATCCATGACAAGGTGTGCCCAATACACATCTTCGAACAAAACGCCCTCTGTAAAAGGTAAGTCCCGAATGATCGCGGTTTTATATAATTTCCCCCATGCAAAATTTTTTATCTTTTCATTAACAACAAGCTCTTTCATCCCGGTTTGTTGGTCGAAAACAACTGGGCGCGCCGTTTGTTTGTAATTCCGTTCATCCACAAGCAAATGGTCCGGATAGGTATAATAAAAAGCCGCCTGTGCAACATCTGCTTGGTAGGTGTGTATTGCATTTATGAGCTTTTCTACCATCTTCTCATCCAGCCAATCGTCGCTGTCCACAAACATCGTAAACGCACCGGTTACATGTTGCATTCCGGTGTTTCTCGCAGCTGACAACCCGCCATTTTTTTGATGAATAACGGTAATTCGGTCGTCTTGTTGCTTATAATTTTCTGCAATCTCCCCACAAAGGTCGGGTGACCCGTCATTTACAATGATAACTTCTAAATGTTTATATGTTTGGTTCATAATGCTGTCAAGGCAACGGTGAATATATTCTTCCACACGATAGACCGGGACGATTATGCTAACCTTTTCTTTGTCCAACTGCATCGATCCCCCTGCATGAGTTGATAAAGCTTCGCAAGCTCCATTTCATCATTAAATTTCATCTGTTTACAGTTTTTCGTAAGTTTCTCCCCTAGTTCTGGCTGATCATATAGCTGCGCAATCCCATCCGCTATTCCTGCAATCGACAAGTCACAAATGATACCATCTACTCCATCATTTACTTGCCCATGGGCAGTCGGATAATTCGTAATTAATACCGGTTTGGCAAGCATTTGTGCCTCTGTTACGGTAACAGCCTTTCCTTCATATCGAGACGGTTGCACATACAAGTCAGCTGCTTTCATATATGGATATGGATTTGTTTTTTTACCTAATAAAATAAAGTCATCTTCCAAACCACTTCGGGAAATAAGCTGTCGTATTTCTTTTTCATCCCCTCCATAGCCAACGACATACCAAACAACAGGATATCCTCTATCTTTCAAGAGCTTTATCGCCTTTACCGCTTGATCAATGCCTTTTGCATAGGATAATCGCGCCACGGTAATTACTTTAAACCGGTTATCTGCTTCCATTGGTGAATCGACATGTTCTTCTGCCAGAGTTCGAACCATCTGAGAAGAAATCATATTTTCAATAACGAGTACCTTGTCGGCCAATTTAGGATATTTTTTGATAAATGCCTGTTTGCATGCATCAGATACTGCAATAATATGATGAAACTTATTCCACAGCTCCAAGTCCATCCCCTTATTTGTATCAACAGTGGAATAGTCGGTATGAATCCAGGCTATTTTTATTTTTGCGTCGACTTTTTCAGCTACGGTATAATGGGGCCATAAATAACTGATCGCGACATCATACGTCCCTTTTACACGTGGCAAAAAAGGAAGTGCATACGTCCACATGTATTGCATTTGTTGAATCCCCTTTTCATCCGATGCTGTAAATGCCCCCCGCACTTTTGCAAAGACCCTAGCTAGCCCTAACAAAAATTTCCCGTGTTTGAAAACATCCTTAATGGACATTCGGAACGTCTTCCATACAAGCAGTTCCGGCAGTAGTGTTATTTTTTTCGGCAGCAGATGCATAAAATCGCCTGTATGACTATATAGCATGAGATCAACTTTGTACGCATTATCATCAATTTGATTCAACATACCGGCCAAGCTTCTTTCGACACCGCCCACTTCCATGTCAAAGGAGGTGATTAATACGTTTTTCATCTGCATCCCCTGCTCCTATTTGATAAAGTCTCATTAATGAATTAATGCCACCGGTTAGTGAATAGCCGGCATTCTCAAAGTGATTCACAATTTTTTGACGTTTTTTTTCCTTTTTACTCACGGATTCCAAGATGGTCTCAGCCCATACAGCAGGTTCCTCTTTCAAAGATAGCTGTTTCACCAGCCCGAGACCAATATCCGCTTCTGGCTGAATGGCTTCTGAAGTGACACATGGAACTCCGCATGCTTGTGCTTCCAGTAAAACAAGTCCTAGCCCTTCATAGATGGATGGAAATACGAATACATCCAGGCGCTGTAACACAGTTGATATATCCCTTCTGAGACCCAAAAAGCGCACATGATCAGTCAATTTTTCCTCATTCACCTTTTGTTTTACTTGCTCTTTTAATTCTCCGTCTCCAACAAATAAAAGTTTAATGGATGGGTCTCTTTGGATGAGACATTTCATAACCTCCAGTAAAAATAACTGGTTTTTGGCTGCGATAAACCTACCTATATGTCCAATGACAACGCTTGTACCCAATCCTGCTTCGATGTTGAATTTGCGAGTTTTTGCTAAAGGGACATCTTCCATCATCGTTTGGTAATCGATGACGTTTGGAAAATAGGCAAAGGTTGTTTTTCTTATGCCTCGTTTTCCAAATAGATAGAAACCCGCTGCTCTGCTGCAAGCTAATAAATGCGTGGAAAAGAGGCAAATGATCAAACGCATGAGCAACGTATAAGACCTTCTTAATATTCCAGTATCACAATCGGCTGTCGTATGTGCATGGGAAACACGTATCTTTACTCGGGCCAAACATGCTGCAATTACAGCAATGCCGCAATGAAATAATGTGTGCGCATGAACGGCATCATATGGGCCTTCATGTTTCAATAGGTCGTAAAGCTCTTTTATTGAATTGGTTTTTTTAAGATGGAAAACCGTGCCGCCAAGTTTTTGAATCTCTTTATCATAAAATGCTTCTTCCTCGCTATAGGAAACAAAGTCAAATTGTACTTGTTTCGAGTCGACGTTTTTAAAGATATTCATTAGCAACGTTTCCGTCCCACCCGTATTCATCGCACCGGTAACATGGAGTATCTTTTTCTTCTTATTGTCCATATACTCCCCTCTTCATGAATTCTTTCTGCATATTTGGTCTTGTTTCCATTTAGCAAATTCAATGACGGTTTTGTACTCAGAAAGTTGGTCTGCCTCGATTCCGCTTTCTTTCAGCTCATTCACAAATTGTACCCATGCTTCCTCGGGAATGGCATCTTTTTTTATCTCGTTCCCCATTAATACTTGAAAATCAACGCTTAAAACAGCTGCAATCTTTTCCATAATTTGAATGGATGGATTTTGATTAACGTTTCGTTCAATATTGCTTAAGTATGATTTTGAAATTTGTGCACGGTCGGCAAGCTCAGATAAACTGAGCCTTCTCTCCACTCGTATTCTTTTAATATTTTCCCCTATCATTCTCCCATTACCTCATATTCCCCTAGTATATAAAACCGCTTCTTCCGCTTCTTTTCCAGCACATCACGTATGCATTGAATGACACGTTGTTGGTCATTCTCACTTAAATTCGAACCTGATGGAAGACAAATACCACGAACGAATAAATGTTCAGCAATATGTATGTTTTCTTGGTGTGAATAATAACGAGCACCTTTAAACAACGGCTGCAAATGCATCGGTTTCCAGACATGACGCGCTTCGATATTTTCCTTTTTAAATGCTGTCAGTATTTGTCCTACCGTTACACCGGTTTTTTCTTCATCGATCGCAATTGCTGTTAGCCAACGATTTGATCTTGTATTATCCAGCTCCGGCATAAAGGAAATACCGTCAATATCTCCTAATGCATGATAATACTTTCTGAAAATCATTCTTTTTGTATCAACTCGTTTTTCCAATTGCTGTAGCTGAATTCTTCCTACGCCCGCAAGCAAGTTACTCATGCGATAATTGTAGCCAATCGTATGATGCTGATAATATGGCTCCGGGTCGCGTGCTTGCGTGGCAAGAAAACGTGCTGTATTAAGTGAAGCAATATTGTTTGAAACGAGCATGCCACCACCGGAAGTTGTAATAATTTTATTTCCATTAAAGGAATAAACCCCAAATGTGCCAAGCGTACCACTTGCTTTCCCTTTATAGCTTGAACCAAGTGATTCAGCCGCATCTTCAATGATTGGAACGTTGTAATAATTACATATTAAAAGGAGCTCATCCATTTTGGCGCTTTGACCGTATAGATTCACGACTATGACTGCTTTTGGTAGCCTGCCTTCCAGTGAGGCGATATGCAAAGCCTTTCTTAAAGCTAAAGGAGACATATTCCACGTCTCTGGTTCGGAATCGATAAATACCGGTTCTGCTCCTTGGTAAAGGATCGGATTGGCACTAGCAACAAAAGTGAGCGTGGAACAAAACACAGCGTCCCCTTTTCCTACATTCAATACGGAAAGAGCCAGGTGCAGGGCAGCTGTTCCGGAATTTACTGCTACCGCATCACTAATTCCAACATGGCTTGCAACCTCCTTTTCAAACGACTCTATGTTCGGCCCAACCGGCGCAACCCAATTTGTATCAAATGCTTCTTTGATATAATGCAGTTCCCTGCCACACATATGTGGAGGGGATAAATGTATTTTAGGTTTTCTCATTTCACATCACGACCTCATGATTATATTTTTCGCCTTTCTTGACCATTCGAGCCGGACATCCAACGGCTGTGGAGTAAGCAGGTATTGACTTAATGACAGCTGCACCCGCTCCAATTACGGACCATCTTCCAATGGTACGTCCGGGAATAATCGTCGCTGCCGCTCCAATATGCGTACCTTCCTCCACCTTGACTTCTCCGGTTAACGTTGCATTCGGCGAAATATGTACATAACTACCAATGTGGCTTTCATGCTCGACAATAGCTCCCGTGTTGATGATACAATGCTCTCCAATTGACGATTCTGTGTTTACAACTGCATGTGGCATGACCACTGTTCCGTACCCGATCGATACCGTCGGACTAATCGTTGCTGTTGGATGAATCAGTGTCATATAGTGTTTACTTTTCAGGTTCAGCTGTGTTGCTATTTTCTTTCGTACAGCATTATTTCCAATTGCAATAATGACTTTGATATTCTTTTCCTTAAATTTATAGAAATAAGAAAGAGGACCATACAGTCCCCCGTTCCTTTTTGATATACATGCATATTTATCATCTAATACTGCCGCTATTTCATATTCCTTCCTGTACAAAATCATGTCTCGGATAACTTTGCTATGACCACCATCACCGATAATAATGACTTTTTTCATACTGGATCACTTCTTTCGATCGTTTAAATTTTTCAACCGTTGCCTGATTTTCCTGATTGATGCCTTCTTTTCTGCACACTTTCCCTATCGTTTGAAGCAAAATTTTCAGATCGAGCATGAAGCTATGATTTTTAACGTACCAGCTATCCAGTTCAAATTTTTGTTCCCAGGAAATTGCATTCCTACCGTTCACTTGGGCCCAACCGGTTATACCTGGCTTCACTTGATGGCGTCTATTTTCCTCCTCCGTAAAAAGAGGGACATATTCCATTAGGAGAGGGCGTGGCCCTACAAGACTCATTTCGCCTTTAACAACATTAAGTAGCTGTGGCAACTCATCTAGGCTGTATTTTCTAAGGAATTTCCCAACAGCAGTTAAACGGATGTGGTCAGGTAGTAAGTTACCTTGTAAATCTGTCTTGTTATTCATCGTTCGAAATTTAATAAGGTAAAATGGGCGGCAATATTGCCCCGGACGCTGTTGTATAAATAAGACAGGGCTCCCCATATCGCGTTTTATAACGATCGCAATAACGAACAATAATGGCGAAAAAAAAGCTAGCATGAAAACCGCAATAAACAAATCAACGCCTCGTTTCAATTTTTACGCTCCTTTACAACAAATAATATTTGATTCTACTAATTACATATAACTTTTCTTATACCGTGTACTACCGGAGGCCTAAACGAGTTGTTTACTCTCATAGCCATTTGGGTTATGTTGCTGCCAACGCCAAGTGTCGACACACATTTGTTCCATATTTTTTTTTGCCTGCCAAGCTAATTGTTTTAAGGATTTTTTCGGATTTGCATAACAAACTGCCGCATCTCCCGGGCGACGTTCTACGACACGATATGGAATATGTTTCCCGGTAGCTTTTTCAAATGCCTGCACAACCTCAAGCACCGAATAGCCTTGACCTGTCCCCAAATTAAAAGGTTCCACAACCGTGGAAGATCGTACAAATTCCAACGCCCTTAAATGCCCATTTGCTAAATCCGTTACATGTATATAATCTCTTACACCTGTTCCATCTCCTGTAGGATAATCATTTCCGAATATATGAAGCTGCCTGATTTTTCCTACTGCAACTTGTGAGATATACGGAAGCAAATTATTCGGAATTCCGTTTGGATCTTCACCAATAAGACCTGATCCATGGGCTCCGATCGGATTAAAATACCTTAATAAAGCAATACTCCATGAAGGATCAGATGCATATAAATCAAGTAGCATCTCTTCAATCATCTGCTTCGTTCGTCCGTATGGATTAGTGGCCGAAAGAGTCGCATCTTCTTTAATAGGCATTTGCTCCGTTTGCCCATATACGGTTGCCGAGGAGCTGAAGACTAGCTTTTTCACGCCAAATTCCCGCATTACTTCACATAATCTAATCGTTCCAGTCAAATTGTTATCGTAATAACGTAAAGGAACAACTACTGATTCCCCGACCGCCTTTAAACCGGCAAAATGAATAACTGCTTCAATATCATTTTCTTCAAAAACATTCGTCAGGCTTTTTCGGTCTGAAATATTGATCTGATAAAATTTAAAATCCTTCCCGGTAATTAACCGCACTCGATTCAAAGCTTCTTTTTTACTGTTGGAAAGGTTATCAACAACAATAATTTCTTCACCGTTGTTTAATAATTCTACACACGTGTGGGTTCCAATATATCCCGCCCCACCGGTAACAAGGATTGCCATGAACGTCCTCCTTTCTCCACTAACTACATGAAATAATTGCTCCGATACATAATGTTTAGTGTCATTACGTTTTCGTAGTAATAATAAGCTAAATAACAAACAATAATACCGTAATATATCAATTTTCTATTACTCTCAGTAAACAGTTGAATAATCCAAGATAAAAGAATGAGTGTGTAAATCTCAAAGTAAATAGAAAATCGAGCGAAAATCCAATTCTGTGTTGAGATAATCATAAAAATCAACCCAACAAGAGCCATGTTTACAATGTAATCACTGCTCGGAAAAATACGTCGCAACTTTTCCCTGCCCAAATAGGCTATGACCAAAGGGACCGCAGCAACCAGCACGCGCAGCGTATTTGCCCCTCCCTCGGCAAAAGATTCATAATGCCCATATTGCGTATCTTCAATGGCTGTGAACAGTAGATTTGAAAACTGTTCATAACCTAGAACAATAATGACGGAAAATATAATGAGTGCTACTGTCGCTTTTGACCAAGCTTTGTACCTTACAAGAAAATAAATCGGAATTAACACAAGCGCACTTTGATGGAAAAGAGAGGCAACAATTATTATAAATGTATATGCTATGAAATTCCCTTTTATTAAAAAGCGGATAGCTGTAAATGCTATTGCAGCGGCGAGCACTTGCCTTATCCCATTCATGGAGACTAAAAATAATCCTCCAGTAATATATACATATAAACTGATCTCAATCATTCTTGAATAATGATAAAATACAATAACAAGAAGCAGATTCGTTAGGAGCGCTGTTATAAAAATTAATATTTGGGGGTCTTCTGAAACGTAATTCTTTAGTATAAACTGTAATAGACCAAACCCAATATCCTTATCAGCCAGAACAGATTCCCAAGTAAAATAGTTCGTTTCAAAAGAGTGAATGTAAAAATAAGTATCACCAATATTTGCCCTAAGCCCCGATACTAATGTAAGTGATACAAATGCAACAAAGATTAAGAGTTTATTTGGTTTTTTCGGTATGACAGCATTTATATTTTTTGATGGAACCGCATAGTATCTTGCCAAAAAGGAGAAAAAGAATACAACAGTAAGATTAATCCAGAATATAGTCATTGAAATATCCTTCCAATTAAGCTTTCGACGAACGGAAACTGATAGCTGTTCTCGTTTTAATTAGAATATAACTATATAGAGCAACACCTATGGGAATGGCGGCCAATGTCATTCCTTTCCGCGGAGTTTCCTTAAAGAATGACGCATTTTTCGCAAGTAAACTGCTCGATACATAATGAATCGCCTGCCTGAATTGAAATAATGTACCAGCAAATGGCAAGGTCATCAATTGCTTGCGATAAAAAGAAAATCCCTTTGGGTTGTTCCGATATTGATGTAGCATATTCTTGGAAGAGCCATCCGGCATATATTCGACATGACAAAGCACCTCATTCATTAGCAACATCTCATAGTCTAGGTCAAGCATATAATATTTATAAGCAAGCCCAACGTATCTTTCATTTTTATAAATCGGGTACGGATATTTCTTTGTCAGCTCTGATCGATATACCAGTTTTTTGTCTCCCCGTACACGATGGGTATTGTATAACCCAAATAGGGTAGAAGTTTGTAGCTGTTCCGGAAGTGTCGTTCCAATTAAATGGTTACTTGTATCCGCGTCAAACCCAATAATTCCACTGACAGCCGTGGAACCGTACTTCTTCCAGAACATAACAATTTTCTCCACCGCATCATCTGGCATATAATCATCCGAATCAATACAAACATTCAATTCCGTGTCTATTCGTTCATAAGCTGTATTGTGTGCGCCATGCATGCCCTGATTTTCTTGCCACATATAAATTATTTCGAATTGCTCTTCTGCAATCCAATCCTGTACGAGCTGTTTTGTATGATCTGTTGAACCATCATCAATAATAAGCCATTTGAAATCTTTGGATGTTTGCCGTTTTAAACTTTCATAGCAAGTTGCTAAACAATACGCTCGGTTATACGTCGGCGTAAACACGGTCAATGTCTTCAAGGTAACTGCTCCTTTAATACTGTATACGTTTGCTCAGTTTGCTTTGCTGTATGTCTGATGTCATAACCTTTTTCGTAAAAAATACCCATGTCTATTTTTCTCGTTTTTGTTACATGCATCTGATCGATCATTTTATTTACCCAGGTAGATTTATCGACTAAAGACAACTGTTGAATCAGACCCATGCCAATATCAACCTCAGATGTGATCGTATCGGAAATCAAACACGGCAGCCCTGCACTTTGCGCTTCAATTAATGTTACAGGCAATCCCTCATGCAAAGAGGGAAATACAAAAAGATCAAAAGCCTGCAATAATCGATGAATATCCTCTCTAACGCCGAGAAGTTTTATTTTTGCGTCCAAGCCCAACTGGTTGATTCTCTCCATTATTTTTGTCTTTAACAGTCCATCGCCAACTAGTATTAACATAGCATCAGGATGGCTTTTACTAAACTCGGCGAATGCATCAATTAAGTACAAATGGTTTTTCTGTTTGGAAAACCTGCCCACATGCCCAATTACAAATGTTTCATTCTTAAGCTTTAGTTGACTTCTCACTTCATTGCGTACCTGGGGCGAAAAGGAATATTTATCTGTTTCAATTCCGTTGTTTAAAATAAAAGTCGCATCGGAGTCCTTGCCATATAGCCAGTTCGCTGCACTGGATGAACAGGCATATAACCTGGTAGCACTGCGTTTTATGAGGGATCCTACATACGATTTATAGATTTTAACCAGTAATCTGCCTTCACTTTCCGTATTGTGACTATGTGCGATCCTCATCGGTATATTCACCCGTTTTGCTTCTCTTAGCACAAGTCCGCTCATTTTATCCATGTGGGAATGGACGATGCTGTAAGTTGCATGTTCCCGGAAAAACTGTTTTAACTGCTTCACGTAACCAAAGTGCCCTACATCGGTAATATAGGGGATTCGATGAATGTGTCCGCCCAATGCTTCAATTTCTTTATCGAACACACCACTTTTACACGTTAAAAAATCAAATTGTACTTTCGATCGGTCAATATTTCGGTACAGGTTCATGAGCAATGTTTCAGCTCCGCCTCGATTCATATTGACAACAACATGTAATACCCTTACTGGACTTGCCACAACGCTTCCTCCCGTTCTTCCATATATGCTTCATATATTTTTACTTTTTCTGCTAATACTTGTTCAACACTGTAACGATCAACAATTTTTTGCCGGCCATTTAATCCAAGACGAGTGGATAAAGAGTTATCCATAGCGAGTTGCTCTACTTTCTTAGCAAATAGCGACGGGTCCCAGGACTGCAGCAAATAACCTGTTTCATTATCATCAACCAGTTCTCGGTGTCCCCTGTTGTCGACAGCGACAATTGGAAGCCCGCTACTCATCGCTTCCATGACGTGAACAGGTAAGCCTTCCCGGAAGCTGCATGCTACAGCTGCATCGCACATGGAAATTAAACGGTCTATATCTTTACGAAACCCAAGAAAATGAACAAGATGATCGACCCCGAGTTTCTCTGCTAATTCTTTACATGCCTCCAGTTTCGCTCCTTCCCCGGCGAGCACCAATTTTACGTTGGTGCTTTCTTTTTTAAGGAAAGTAAGCATATCCAATAGAAATGCCTGATTTTTATTTTTATTAAACTCAGCTGCATAAAATAATAAAAAGTCATCCGGTTTGTAACCAAATGACTTTTTTAACGCGCGCTTTTTATTCCCTGCAATCTGTGTATATTTATTTGTATCGACTCCCACCCCCGGTAGCTGCACCATTTCTTTTACGGGAAAACGGTGTGCTTTTGTCAATTGGGCATCTTCGGTATTTATTGTTATTAAACAGTCGGTGAAACGTGATAAATAGCGTTCAACCGGATAATATAGCGCCCAATTGAGCCAAGGCGCTCCTTTACAAAAATGAAACCCATGAGCGGTGTAAATTACTTTCGTTCCTTTCTTCCTTGCCCCGGCCGCCGCCAATCGACCAAGCACTCCACCGATAGGTGTGTGGCAATGAATGATAGAGTAATGATTCTTATTTATAATTTCATTCAACTCTTTATAGGCGCTCACATTTTTTCGGGAAAATGGCGAACGCTGAATGGAAATATCGTATTTATTGTCTGTATACGGTAAATCTATGTTTCCAGATGCCGCTACATCTACTTGATACCCTTGTTGCTTGAACCACTTCATATAAGGTAGATGAAACGCTTTAAAGTGATAATCGACCGTTGCACAAAACAAGATTTTTTTAACCATTCATAACACCCTTATATTTGTGTCATAAGTCTACAAATCCTCTTCATATCTTTTATGTCTATTGAACCCCTTCTTCATCACCTAAACGATCAACAAAAGCCTTTAACTCCTTAACCATTCGATCAGCCTCGGCCTGTATGGCTTTTGTATGTTCTTCCCTGCGATCATTAGCGTCATTATGAACTTTACTTTTCGCATATTCTTTAACTTCTGTTAAAACTTCCTGTCTTTTTTGCTCTACTGTTGTAACGATATCTCGATGCTGCATCGTGCCTTTATCTTGATACTCTTTCTTATAATGCTTTAAGATTTCATCTTGCATTTGCTGTTGTTGGTTTGCTAAAAGATCAGCATAATAGTTTTTTGCAGCAGCATAGGTTACGCTTCCTCCAAAAACAAAAGCTAATACTACTAAAATAATTACTTTTCTTTTCATTTATATTCCCCTCATTTTCTTTCATCCGATTTAACTAATGAACGTTTTATCTCTGCATTTATGCTCAACAATAGATGCTAAGTAATCTTTGAATTCTTCTTTTAAGTCGTCTCTCTCAAGGGCAAATTCAATGGTTGTTTGAATAAAGCCCATTTTTTCGCCAACATCATATCTTTTGCCTTCAAAATCATATGCATAAACCGCTTCTTGTTTATTAAGAGCAGCAATTGCATCTGTCAGCTGAATTTCGCCTCCTGCACCGGGCGATTGATTGTGCAGTATGTCAAATATAGTTGGACTTAAAATATATCTCCCTAAAATCGCCAAATTGGATGGTGCTTTTTCTTTATTAGGCTTCTCCACTAAATCATGTACATGATAGAAGCGGTTTTCCATCATCTTGCCATCGACAATCCCATACCTGGAAACATCCTCTTTTTTTACTGTCTGCACACCAAGTATAGATGCATGATAGCGGCTGTACTGGTCCATCAATTGCTTTAAGCATGGAACATTCGATTTAACAATATCATCACCCAACAATACAGCGAATGGTTCATTTCCAATAAATTTTCTTGCACACCAAATGGCATGCCCTAAACCTTTTGGCTCCTTCTGTCTTATGTAATGAATATCCACCATTTTAGAAGCCTTTTGGACTTGGCTCAGTAAATCCAGTTTTCCTTTTTCCAGTAAATTTTGTTCTAATTCAAAGCTATGGTCAAAGTGATCCTCAATCGCTCGCTTCCCTTTTCCAGTTACAATAATAATATCTTCAATGCCGGAAGCAATTGCTTCCTCTACAATATATTGAATCGTCGGTTTATCAACGATTGGCAACATTTCCTTAGGCATAGCTTTCGTTGCCGGCAGAAATCTTGTTCCAAGCCCTGCTGCCGGAATGATTGCTTTTTTCACCCTCATTTTTTCGTTCCCCTTTTCAACTTTTTTGGCGCGGTTCACATAATTACAGCACTCGTGGACTCTATTTCAATACCATGATTTGCAACATTAAGTAATTCTTCTTTTAACATATCTTTATTTATACTCAACAGCTGGGAAATTAATGCTTCCACGTCTGCTAAATGGACTTCTGTCGTTTTACCAATATAAATTTTAGGATACAGCTGCTGTTCATGCGTTTCATCTGCTGTCAATAATTCTTCGACCAACTTCTCCCCCGGTCTAATCCCGGTGAATTCCAGTCCGATATCCTCTATTTCATAGCCGGATAATTGAATCAGATTTTTTGCCAATTCAACAATTTTAACCGGGTCACCCATATCCAAAACGAAAATCTCTCCACCCCTTGCCAGTGCACCCGCCTGTATAACGAGCCGCGATGCTTCAGGTATCGTCATAAAATAACGAACCATATCAGGATGCGTCACTGTAACAGGACCGCCTTGTTCAATTTGTTTTTTAAACAATGGAATGACACTGCCCCGACTGCCAAGCACATTACCGAACCGAACGGCAGCAAAAGTTGTTTGACTTTGATTGTTCATACTTTGAATAACCATTTCAGCAATTCGTTTTGATGCACCCATAACACTTGTAGGATGAACAGCTTTATCTGTTGAGACTAGCACAAAGGTTTGCACCTGATACTGATGAGCTGCTTTTGCAACATTCATTGTTCCGACAATATTGTTTTTAAGTGCCGCTTCTGGATTTCGCTCCATTAAAGGGACATGTTTATGTGCCGCCGCATGGTACACCACATCAGGACGATAAATACGCAACACATGCATCATTTTATTTTCATCTTGAACATCTGCAATTTCCGTTACAATTTCAATGGTGCGTTCCTTACATTCTTCCTTTAATGCCATTTCAATGGTATAAATACTGTTTTCCCCATGGCCAAGCAGGATGAGTTGGCGCGGATGAAAAGCTGCTACCTGTCTCGATATTTCCGACCCAATAGAACCGCCGGCCCCTGTCACCAGTACGACCTTGTTTGTAATGTCCCGGCCAATCCGTTCCATATCAATATCTACAAGATCTCTTGGGAGCAAGTCTTCCACTTTGACATCCCGAATCTCGGTAACGGAAACTTTACCAGTGATCAAATCTTCCAATAAAGGTAATATTTTTGTATCTGCATGTGTTTTTTGACATTGAGCATAAATCGTTTTCAACTCTTTCCTATTTAACGATGGAATCGCAACAATAATATTATTAATCTCCATCTCTTTTACAACTCGGGCAATATCCTTTACGCCCCCAACAATCGGCAATCCTAAAAGGTCAAGCTGATGTTTGGCGGAATCATCATCTATAAAAGCTACAGGCAATAGCTGACTGTCTTGATTATGTAGTAGCTGCCTGACAACCATTGTACCGGCGGAACCAGCACCAACAATTAACGTGCGCAACTGCTCACTACCTGAATTCATCACCCGGTCTCTGTACAAGCGCCAAAAGAAACGAGATCCCCCGAGCAGCAATAAGTGTAACACTGCCGTGACAATCAAAAATCTTCCATATATAAGCTGAAACAACAGTTGCTGTATAGCAATCGCTGAAATGATACCAAATGCTGAAATCTTTAAAATGATAAATAACTCACCGATGCTCGCATATTCCCACACTTTTTTATATAACTTAAATTTGAATGCCCATAGATGATGACTTAATAATATAGCAAGTGTTGCCGCTCCAATTGGCCATAATTCCATTAAAGGATCATTGACAATAATCCAGCTTATATATAGAGCAAAAAGTACAATACTGGAATCAATTATAATGAAAAAAGACAACCGTTGTTGATAAGTCATTAGCTCCCCCCTAATGAATAAATTTATAATTTCATGCAAATGTAAAGCATTTATGGATAAGGTCTTTTTGATTTACTGCATGATGGTGTGGTAAGTGGTGGCGTTTCGGTCGACCATATTGAAAGTAAGAAGCAATGTACCATACTCCGTCGAATGGAATATGCATAATTTCATGTCCTACCTGATTACCCACCTTATAAAAACCGCATCCATAAATGCTTTATACTATTTTTAAATGTGTGTTCAAAAAATGCCGAATTAGAAGCAAGAATGTCAAGACGGCGCCGTTTCGAGCAGCAGAATGTATGCATTTCAATACATGAGCACAAGGAATGCTGCCTTGAATCCGCATCGCACGCAGGAAAAGTGCTGTGCTTTTGCAAGGAGCGGAGAAACAAGCCAACGAAGAGATTCGCCGCTAATAATTTGGTGTATTTTTGAACTTCCTCTTTAAGCTAAAAAGCTTTGGGCATCTAACCCATCCTCACACCACACTACCGACGACAGGCGTCTAAGGTCTTTTACAACCCACAGCATGATCGAGTGCCTACATCGATAATGGCAAGTAGACATCACCAAAATAAAAGTTCAATCACCAATTTTTAACGATTGAAATACATGTTGAACTTTATAACGAACGATGAGATTAAAAATAAAAGACGTGCTATTTACTATTTGTCGTTAATAATAACGCCTGCCGTATTGGCATGGGCTAATTCCAATACCCGTCTCGCCTCCGCAACTTTCTCTTTCGTTGTCTTTTTTCGGTTTACGACAAGAATGACGCCATCACATTCATTTGCCAGCACTCTCGTCTCCGTATAATCCAAAATGGTTGGCGAGTCGATCAGGACAACATGATAGATATTTGTTACTTTTTGCAGTATGACAGACATCATTTCATTACCGAGCAATTCTGCCGGGTTAAACAATGTAGAGCCACTTGTTAATAAGTCCAGTTGCCCAATTCCTGTTTTGTAAACAACCTCATCAAAGGTTGACTTTCGTGAAAGTATATCTGTTAAGCCTTTATCATTCGGGGTTTCAAAAAAATCATGAATTACAGGCTCTCTTAAATTCGCATCGATTAATAATATTTTTTCCTTTTGTTGAGCCATAGACACAGCCAGATTGGAAATGATTGTCGATTTCCCTTCACCCTTCCCCGCCGATGACATTAAAAAAATCCGATTCGCTCTCTTTCCGGGTAGAAAGTTAATGTTTGCTCGTATCATTCTAAATTGATCCGCTATGACCGAATCTGCATGAGAGTATGTTATGAGCCCGCCTTTGTTACGTGGCTTTTTATTTAATATCAACCGCATCCCCTCTCACTTTAATCGACTTTGTTTGAGATTTTTTTGTCGCTTTCCTTTTACTGTTCATGTTGGAAATGACCCCGATTACCGGTACCCCTAATAATTCCTCAACTTCTCTAGTTTTTGTAATGGTCCCATCTAACGAATCGAGTAAAAAGACAAGCCCTACTCCCGTTGCAAGGCCGAATACAGCCGCAATAATCGTTATTTTATTTGTGTTTTCATTAATTGGATTTGCGCTTTCTTTTGCTTCTGATAAAACTTGAACATCGTCAAAGTCCAATATCGAGCCTACTTGATTTTTAAAAACACTTGCTGTTGTATTCGCAATAGCTGCTGCTTGCTTTGCTGTTGCATCTGTTACAGTAATACTGATTACCTGTGATTCATCAACTCGTTCTACTTCCAGTTGACTTGCAAGACCGCCGGCTGAATGGCCTAATTGAAGCTCGTCAATTACACTTTCCATTATAATTTGATCTGTTATAACGACCATCAATGTTTTCATTTCACCGTCAGGGCCAACAATCATACGTGCAGAAGATTGATAGAGTGGCTGATCATTTATTTTATTCAAGAAAAAACCTGCTGTTGTTGCAATGATTGTAATTAATAGGATGATCCATGCACGTCTTTTGAGTACATCATAAAAATCTTTCATATTAATCTCTTTCTCGGCACCTATGTAGTGCTCCTTGCTTTGCTTACCCATAATTTACCACCCTCTTATTCTATGTCGTACTTTAAACTTTATTCTTGTTTATTTATTCTTTATAACGAACGTTGTTTGCAAAAAAATAGGGTTTTTTTCATTATAGTTCTTAATAGTGAACAAGTCAACACAAAAACACAAGATTATTTGAAATATAAAAAGTATTTAATGATATCATGCCGTTCCTTACTGTAACTACCTTTGATTATATATGAATTATTTTTATAATTATGTATATGTTGAATTACATTCATCAATTTTTCAATATGTACAACAGTCGGTACTAGCGTAGTATTGGAATCAACCAGTGCTTCACCATATTGTTCAACAATCGAGCCTAACATCATTCTAAGCATCCGAAATAACCTTTTTTCCGTTAACCCAAAATAGTACACGGGACCGTACTTTTTTGCATGATCTAACGTTATTCGTAAAAAAGTCGGGAAATATCCCTTCCGTTGATAGTCTTCATGAATACAAACTTTGTCAATCTCCCATATATGGCCTTTCATCACTTGCAAGAGATCGTACTGTGAAAAATCTATTTTTCCCGCTGCCTCGACCGTACTATTCGGGTTATTCGGTTTATAAGGAGCGAATTCAACTGTCCCTATTACTTGCTTTTTGCGAAAGTGACTTTTATTAATTAAATTATATCGAATACCCTCTTGTGCATACGGATCATTGACCCAATTATATTTTTTGCAAAAATACTCCCACGTGTTAGCGAATTGTTTTTGTTGTTGTTTTGTCTGTACAAGTTCATACATTATAATAGCCTGCCTTTATAAAAAATTCATTATGTTGATGAAGTGCAGCCCTGGCTCATCTAACCGAGGGGCTGCACATTAAGTATGTTTTTTATAACGAACTTAACTATCTAGTGAATTTCCACCATCACCGTCTTCTGGTAAACCATCTCCATCACCACCGGCTTCATCTCCATGATGCTTCATCGTCATACGCACATCTAGCACTTCCAATTGTGGAGTTTTCCAAATTTGTTTCATCATTTCACCCCCTTCAAACAGCTGTGCAACACTATGTTAAGCACCATAGCAGTATATGCAGCAGCATATAAAATTATTACACTCTGTTCTTTATTGCGAACATAAATTCATGATAACTCACACTTTAGTATTAAGCAAGTGATTTTTTATTTTATTTAGAAAATATGCTTCATTATGTTGTTATTCGGCTTGTACTACAGGATCTTTTTGTTCATAATAGAATGCATAATCACGATGTTGGGGTGAATAAGATGGGAAAAACAAAACGAAATGACCCCTGTCCGTGCGGCAGCGGTAAAAAGTATAAGAAATGCTGTGGAAATTCCAATGTGATTGAATTGAGTTCACACGTTTATAACAATGAGCTTGATCAATTGCAGGAAGGATTAATTGAGTTTATCACTGCTCACTATGAACAGGAAATTGCCCAAAAGGCAAAGCCGTTTATGCCTCCTCTCGCTTTCATGCAGGATGAGGAAGTTGCCCAGGAATATTTAACCGGACTAACCGTGTGGCTCCTTTTTAATGAACCGATGAACCATCAGGGGCAAACAATCATAGATATTTATGCAGAGCAGCTGCCAATGCATGGGCTGCGGTCAAGAGTTAGAAATACATTTACCGAATGGTTATCCGCTTCTCTTTCCGTTTACGAGGTCGTTGCCATGGATGAGGATGACGAAATGGCCACCATTCATGACTTGCTCACAAATAAAGAGTACCGGGTTCCTGTCGATACCTATGATTTAATGGATGACACCATACTTATTGGTGCGCTCGTTCCCTATATAGGCTACCATCAATTTTGTTTTGGATTGGTAGAACTTTTCTCTGTTGATCAGGAGGAGATATTATCCATTTTGAAGCAGTATCCAGTTTCATTAGGCCGCTTTGAAGAAGACAGTTTTCCCGAATTTTTACAGGACGTACTAATGCTAGAATTGGATGATTTAGAATGGGACAACCCAATCCATGAGATGGTGGCGAAATTATTTACAAAGCGGATGAATGAGCAACAGTATGGCGAAGAAATTATTACTGCAGGGATAATGATTTGGCAATGGTATTGTGAAAAAGAACAGCCCATGTTCAAAAAAATTGCGAACTATGCAGCAGCACTGGAATACCTCGTGATAACGGAAATCGATGAGGCTAGCACCATTACACAAAAAGAGTTGGCAAAAGAATATGGAATATCAGCAGGTACCATCTCCACAAATTACCGTAAATTGATTGCATCCATGGAAGATTACATGTTAAAAGATGATGTTGATGACGAGATGGACTTGTTAGCTGAAAATCCACATGACAACCCGCCCGCCTTTAATATGGAAAGGGAAATGCGTGATATACAACGACTGCTAGATGAACAAAACTTTGAATCGGATGAAGATATCCAAGCTTTTTTGGATGAAGTGTTAAACGACGATACGAAAAAACCGCAAATTCCCATGTCTGCACGGGATCAAGCACAGGATTTATTGTTTGATGCACGAGAAGTCCGCGGAAATAAGCGAAATCAACTCATAGAAAAAGCGCTTGAAACGTACCCGAACAGCCCGGACGCATATATACTTATGGCGGAAGGAGCCCAATCACTGGAGGAATATAAACGCTATGTCCAAAAAGCAGTTGATGTAGGGAAGAAAGATTTAGGCAAAGCTTTTTTCATGGAAAATAATGGCCACTTCTGGGGTTTGACTGAAACACGTCCATATATGCGCGCTAAAGCCATGTATGCGGAAATTTTGAATCAAACCGGGAAATATGAAGAAGCGATAAACGAATACGAAGAAATGTTGCGACTGAATCCAAATGACAATCAAGGAATTCGCTATTTGCTGCTGACGATATACATGGAGTTAGAAATGTACGATGAAGCAAAACAACTCATGGAAGAATACGATGAAAACTCGGCGGAGTTTTTATTTAATAAAGTGTTGCTCCATTATGCTACAGAAGGGCTAACAAAAACGACAAAGCGTCTGATCAAAGAAGCGCAATCTCAAAACGCATACATCAGTCCTTATTTGATAGGAGAGATGAAAATACCGGATATAGAAATAGAATATGTCGGGATAGGGGACGAAAACGAAGCAATAGCCTATGTTCAGCAACATATCCATCTGTGGGAGGAGAATCTAGAGTTGCTTGAACAACTTTAATCATAAAACAGCGCCAACGGGTTAGGCGCTGTTTGCTTATTTTTTCAACTTTTATTCAACCGATATCAGCGGATAACATTGTCTTATCAACTTTCTTCCACCTGATATCAGCGCACATCCCCTATTTATCAGCTATGTTCACCCCCGTATCAGCGGAAACACCTGTTTTATCAGTATTTACCTGCAATCCTTAACATCCACAACTCAAAACAAATCTCACATAACTAAAAGAAACAGGGATAACGCTAACATTAGGCCAAAAGCCGAATGATGATACGCGACCCATTTCATGACAATTTTCTTTTCTTGTTGGTTTGCTCCTTTTCGTAAACTCCATCGCAACTTAATTGCTAAAGGAAGGGCGAGTATAGATAATACTGAAATCCATGGTAAAATACCGATAAAAAGAAGTATAATAAGCCAAACATAGATGGATAGAAGTATGCCGGATAATAGTCGTATGGCCCATTTTCGGCCAAGTATAATAGCAATCGTACGGCGAAAACCGGTGTCCTTTTCAATATCGCGAATATTGTTCGTTAATATCATGGATGAGATGAGAAGCGCAAACAGGATAGCTGGAAAAACAATCGTTCCATCAACAGTATTTCCTTGAACGACGTATGGCAAGATCGTTGCTGCGAGTCCGAGAAAGATCGCTGCCACCAGTTCACCTAGTCCGATCGACGACAACGAACGCTTTCCGGCTGAATAACCGACACCGAACAGCATCCCTAAAACACCAACTATCAAAATCCACCATTCACTTTGAACGACTAACCAAATACCGATAATAGCCGCAATACCAAGCATCCCACCTGCTACAATTGGCAATTGATGATATTCAGGTGTATGAGCACCCACTTTTCCTTCCGTCCACTTTTCACAATCTTGCCCATTTTTAAAGTCAAAATAATCATTACAAATATTTACTGCCATTTGAATCAGAAGCATGGCAACCAAAATAGCAATAAAGTAACTGACATGAAGGTTGCCTTTTTGAGCGGCCAATGCTGTCCCGACGAGTGCTGGACTAATTGTCCCTGTTAATGTTAATGGCCGTATGAGCTGGAACCATGAAGCCCGATAAGTGTAGCTTTCCTTCCTCGCGTTCATTACTATATCCATGTTTCTTCCTCCTTTTTTCGCTAAGTTAAAGTAAAACCATAATAATAATAAGTGTAGTAAGCCCCATTACTTCAACTGATGTCAAAATTGTTATATTTCTCATCGCTTGATTTAAAGGTTTTGTCTCGCCTTTTGCTGCGTAATTCCAAATTGGGTCATTCAACAACATCTTCATTGTCTGTTTATGGCCAACAAATACCCCCCACAATAAACTAAGCGTACCGATAATGATGGCGAGCAAAAATAAACTACCGTACGTAGAGTTAAAAAGCACTTCCCATTGTTTGATGGGTCCAAAAATTGTTCCTAGTGAAATGCCGGTCAATATAACGCCTGCGCCCGCCAATGCGAATAATTTATGAGTTCCTTTCATTAATGCCGTTAAGAAATATTGTTGTTCCAAAATAGCCATCTTTTTTACCACTGGATACACGCCCCAGCCAACAAATAAGATTCCGCCAAACCAGGCGATACCAAGCAAAATATGAATGGTTAGTACAATTTGTCGCATCGTAAGCAGCATAACCCCACCTCTTTTCCTGCCTATTTGAAAAAGTTAAAAATATCCCTTTTTATATATAAGGACTACTTTCATTATGAAATAGGTCGATCATGCGTTCCTTGACGTACATCAATTTTTTTAAATAGTCTATTTCATGGAAAGCTAATTTAATCATCATTAGCCGCATAAAAAGACGTGCATGCTCACCCTTTATAGTGATCGCATACACGTCTTTTACTTGGTGCTTTATTTTAATCGAATTTCTCTTAATTGATCCAGTAACAATTTATAATCTGCTTCGGCTGACTTCCTTTCCCCTCCATAGTAAACGGCTTGATAATCATTGCTTATTTTCAACAACCCGGCAGCCAGTTGCTCGTTTTTCTCACCCGACACGCGCTTGTCCTCCTGATTGGCCAGCGCATGTATCATTTTTCCTGCATAATCCTTCGCCGTTTCCGTTGCCAATCGCTTCAAACCATTCTTTTCTCCCCATTTTTCGACCTGGTGGAAGTACCAATATACGTTATGGAAATAATAGCGTGAAAACTTCTGCTTCCACTTCCTTTGCAGACGTCTTATAAAAAAAATGATTTTCTCCATTATCTTCTTCCAACCTAAACCACCAAAGGTAAAAGTGCGTTCTACATTTACTGCTTTTTTCGGTTGCCATCGTTTTAAATAGCGGGAAAGCAGCCAAAGAGCTGCAATAATTGCTATCGCAGCTATAATTCCTACTATCCACGCTAACGGCAATGAGAACAATAATTCCTCAGAATCCTCTTCAGGAAGGACCGGGGGAGAAGGTTGCGGATCAGGCAATTCCCCCTTCCCCTTCGTTTCGGGAAATAAGCCGAACAGCCACGATATAGCGGTCACACCCTTTTCGTACAACCATTTAACGCCCGCCAATCCACTTTTACCCAACGTATGCAGTGACTCTCGGACAGACGGGAGAAATAAGAGAGAACTTGCAATCACAATCAAGCTAAACAATACCCCGACAACACTAAAAAGTGTTCCGGAATTGCCAGCTTTATGGACCTCTACTCGTAAATTTCCCTCTTCCTGTTCATGGCTTTGCAATGTTAAAATCATTCCCATTAAGCTCATCATAATCGCTACAATAAATGAAAAATGAAAAGCTGGCGTATCCCAATCTTTCACTGTAAAGGCAAACACAAATACAGCATATAAAACGACATTTCCTTCAAACCGGTGCAGTAGCTGCTGCCTCGTTGTCTTTTTATATACAAAACTAACACTGCGAATAAACACAAAACTAACAGCAATAGTTAAGTAGATGCCAAAAGACCATAGACCCTCTGGAACCGTTAGTCTCCAGTTTTGGATAACGATTAGTATAAGAACGAACCCATTTATTGTAATCACCGGTGTAGATGACACTTTTCCCGCTAACAAGTTATTTATCACAAATCCGCTTAACCCAGCAACAATCCACCACATCACATGGACATAAACCGCTTCATCCCATTCCACCCCTGCAAACAATGCAATAATAAAATAGATCCAGATAGCTTCACTAAACAATACGACAAATGCTCTAAATAAAACATTCATGAGCTTTCAGCCCCTTTACTTTTAAGCAGATCGTCTATTGGCTTAGCATGATCATGCAGCTTGATGGAAAACTTACTTTCATAGACATAATAAAAATGAATCGCCATCTTCTGGTGGTATTGTTCATACCAACGATAATGCGCTTCCAAAATACGTTCACAAAAAATAAATACCGGGACCGCTCCCCCGTGGTAAGAAACGTCAGCAAATGGTGAGACATGTCTGTTAACGTTTTGCGTTAGTTGTGCCAATTCATCCAGTACAGGCGTGATTTCACTTCCCGGTGCAACAAATCGCTGCTTTCTTTTGTTCTGATTAAGTCCATTACTTGTATACCCAATATGGATTTCCTGTTCATGGTATGCTACTGCGAAAGAGGCAATGGTCGATAAGAATGCTTCAAAGCTATTTTCCTTTTCCAATCGATATTGATGTTGTTTTTCTTCATCATTCGCATATTTTTCTTCATCAATGAAAAACCCTTGAATATCAAGAACAATGAACAATTGCTCAGATATAATCGGCTGGTACACGTTCGTCTGCATTTTCCCTTTTCTTGCACTTGCTCGCCAATTAAACCTGCGCCAATCATCACCAGCCTCATAATCACGAATTCCATTAATTAATAATGGATCTTCAAGGAAACCACCTTTCTTTCCTTTAATTTCCCATTGCATGGATGGACGAAATGGGGGAACGCGCACAGGAAGCAATTCCGGATAAACGAAAACAGTTTTATTTAATGTGTGCACGTGCTCTTTTTCGGCAAAACGAAACCCATCACCGGAACGAACAGTGACCTGACCAATATCGTATACGCCGCGCTTATTACCTTGTCCTTTTACAGTCCAATTTACTTGCTGATACGATAGCAAACTTAAAAATCGAGCAACATATGTATTTTGGCAGGTATCTCCCCAAGTCATTTGTTTACTTGCCGGGAATTCCCATTCCAGCCAAATCAGTGGCAGCCATTTATTATTTTTCAGTTGTGCATTTGCCTGAAGCTCCTCCCCGACAAACAACCGCGTTTTAGAAACTTCCAGACCTAATTCAATTTTTGTTAGTGCCTTCTTTTTCCAAACAATAATAAATAAAGATAAAATAAGTAAAAAGGAAAAGACGACAATCAAAGGAAGAAATTTAAACCACACAGCTATGACTAAAAGAACAAGCATACATCCGATAGTGAGAGGTTCAAACAAGATGCTTGTTTTCTTGACAGGGGTAACATTTTCATTCTCTTCCAAGCCAGAAGCTTGCCTGCTTGCTGAGGTGCCTTCCTTGGAACGAATTCCTTTTTCACCCGTTCTTTGCTTATCGACCGCGTCAATTACCTGCTTGCTGTCATTCGGATTTGTTCGCATCGTTTTTCCACTACCCATTTTTTCTTTGCGCTGAACCGCTTTCTCCTCAGTCGGTTCATTGTCCGCATTCATCCCCGAATCACCTGCTCTTGAGGCACCTCAACATGTTCTAATAGACCTGTTAAAATTTCCTCTGTCGTCGTATCATTAATTCTTGCTTCTGTTCTTAAGATAAGGCGATGGTTCCAAACAGGGAGCACCATTTCTTTTACATCATCCGGTGTGACATAGTCACGCCCATTTAAAAAAGCCCACGCTTTCACGGTTTTATAAAGCGCTTTACTTGCCCGTGGACTTACCCCAACCGAAACAAGTGCATGGTTGCGCGTTTGCTGCGCCAATTGTGTAATATAGTCCAAGATGGACGGATGAACCTTCACCTGTTGGCTACACTTTTGCATTGCTTCTATTCGGTCTGGTTGAAAAACAGCTTCTATTTTTTCAAAAGGAACCTCATCCCCAACTTGTGCGAGCATTTGTGCTTCTTCCACTTGAGAAGGATATCCAAGATTAATTTTCATTAAAAACCGATCCATTTGTGCTTCTGGAAGCGGGAAAGTCCCTTCCATATCAACTGGGTTTTGTGTCGCCAGAACGATAAAGGGTGCGGTTAGTGGGTATGTTTCACCTTCAATCGTTACTTGTGCTTCCTCCATACACTCAAGCAAACTTGATTGCGTACGAGGCAAAGCCCGATTAATTTCATCCACTAACAACACGTTCGTAAATACAGGCCCTTTTTTTAAATAAAAATCATTTGTCTTCGGGTTAAAGATGGATCCACCCAACACATCTGATGGCAGAAGGTCCGGGGTACATTGAATCCGGGAAAATTTAGAGTCAATTCCTTGGGCGAACGCCTTTACCATCGTAGTTTTCCCAATGCCCGGGAGGTCCTCAAATAATACATGGCCACCAGTTAGCAAAGCTGTAATTAAAAGTTTAAACTCTTTTTCTCTACCGATCACGACTTTTGCCATTTCCTCGGAAAATGGATGCAGTTGTTCATGAGCTATGTTCATTTTATATGCCTCCGTTTGTTTCATGCTTTTTTACTATTATCATATAGTGTGGCAAAAGTTAACTTATGTTGTCAGAACGGAATCTTCAACGCTTAAATGAAAAGCATTGTTACCAATGGTGCCAAAATGGAAACAAACAATGCACTTAAAATCATCGCAATCGTGCTGATCGAGCCTTCCATTTGACTGTTCTCCATTGCTCTTGCCGTGCCAATTGCGTGAGAAGCACTGCCAATGCCAACACCGCGTCCGATCGTCTCATGTATGTGAAACAAACGGAAAATGTATGTACTCATTATTGTACCGCCAATTCCTGCGATCATCACAAAAGCAGCCGCCAATGTAGTAACGCCTCCTGCTGCATCTGCAATATCCATGGCAACTGGTGTTGTAACTGATTTAGGACTTAACGAATAGAGAATCGTTTCATCAAAGTCGGCCCATTTTGCCATCAGGACACCTGTTGATATTCCAACAAAGGCTCCCGAAAACGTTCCAGCGGTAATTGGTATGGCCAATTCTTTCAAAATTGTGCGTTGCTGATAAAGCGGGTACGCTAATGCAACTACCGCGGGACCGAGCAACTCACTGATCCAGTCGCCACCGATCATATAAACGTTATATGGAAGATGAAATAGGTATAATATGACAATAATAATGGCAGTAGCTACAGCAACCGGCAATAATAAAGGGCTCGGGTATTTTTTATAACGTCGATTGTAAAATTAAGCTAGACAACTAAAAAAGTCATTCGTGGTACACTCGATATGTGTTTCCAACCACAGAAAACATAGGAGTGATCACAAATGACCTACACCCATCTTACCACGGATGAACTTGTGATGATAGAATCTTATTATCATCAGCGTATCCCTGTTATGAAAATCTCAGAGCTTTTAAAACGTTCACGTCAAACGATTTACAACGTTACTAACTTTTTCCACAAAGGGCATACTGCCCTTGATTACTATAAGCAATACAAAGAAAATAAAAAACGTTGTGGAAGACATACAATCATTTTGCCTGAGAAACAACAGGCATACATCAAAGAGAAAGTTGCCAAAGGCTGGACACCTGATGTCATTATTGGTCGTGCTGAAAAGCCTGTGAACTGTTCTATGCGTACCCTTTATCGTCAATTCAAAAATGGAATATTTGATAAAACGACGCTTCCAATGAAAGGAAAAAGGAAACCAAATGGTCATCAAGAGCGTCGAGGAAAACAAGCTTTTAAGCGAAATATTGCTGAAAGAAAAATAGATTATCCCGCCTTCAAGAGAGAGTTCGGACACATAGAAGGAGACACCATTGTTGGAGTTCATCACAAAAGTGCTGTCATCACATTAGTTGAACGTCTTTCAAAAGTTATCTTTACCTTGAAACCAAAAGGACGTAAGGCAAGTGATATTGAAACTACCTTGAATCAATGGTTTCAGTCCATTCCTAGAAACATGTTTAAATCAATCACATTTGATTGCGGGAAAGAGTTTTCCAATTGGAAGTCACTTTGTAATCAACACGACGTCGCTATTTATTTTGCAGATCCAGGAACGCCTTCTCAGCGTGCCTTGAATGAAAATTCCAACGGCTTACTGCGAAAGGACGGTCTGCCAAAGGAAATGGACTTTAATCAAGTCAATCAGGCTTTCATTACATCAGTCGCAGACAAGAGAAATCAAATACCAAGAAAATCTTTAAATTATCAAACACCATTGGAAACATTATCAAGGTACGTAAACGAATCAGATTTGTCTAGCTTATATTGACAAATGAAA